>CAYWGE010000082.1:0-5477 GCA_964457215.1 uncultured Pseudomonadota bacterium | reverse complement strand
GGGGAGCTCAAATGGGCCGAATTATGGGAGATCAGCTCTCAAGACCTTTCTGTTTTGGCAGAGCAGGGCTATCTAACATTTAAACGAGGAAAGTTGGATGACGCCGAAATGATTTTTAAAGGCTTGTCGGTGCTTAATGATGAAGATCCTTATTATCATACCATGCTGGGCGCGATTTATCAGCGACAAGAAAAATGGGGAGATGCTTTAGCAGAATACACGATAGCCATCGAAATAAATCCTCAAGATATTACTGCTTACGTGAATCGAGGAGAGATTTATTATAAGATGGGATATTTAGAAGAACCTTTAGAAGATTTTGAAAAAGCGATTGCCTTGGATAAAACTGAAAAAAATCCCTGGGCAATCCGTGCAAAGCACTTGAAAGAGATAGTGCTTCGCGAGGTGTGAGTATAAGGGGCGTAAGGAGATTTTATGGCAACTAGACCCGTAGATACGAATGTGAATACCAGTAATGTGAATGCTCCGCGCGTTGATCCTCAAGTCGGGGGCACAGATTCTCAATTTCCTTCTCATCCTCGCGTCGAAGGTGCGAAGCAAACTGCGGAACGTTTAGGTATTGATTCTGCCCTTATTGATAAAGCGCTTCAAAAATATGGATCCGCCGGTTTAGCCGAAATGATGAAGCAACTGGGTGATGCTTGTGGCGCATATTTCCGGAATTGCGGCGGTAATTTACGCAGTTTATGTGAACGTTACGATGAAACCCAGATTAAAACGCTTCCCGGTACCTGCCAAGATATCCATGAAATCGATAAAAAAACATGGTTTGATGAACGCGGCACAAGACCTATGGCGCTTGAAGTTGGTGGAACCCTTCCTCAAGAGATGTTTTCGAATCCACGTGTTTTACGGCAAATGGTTGAAAAAGGTTGGTTCTCCGGAGACCAAGCCAAAGCCATTCAATATTTTTTTATGGCTCCCGATGACGCGCGTTCTAAGCAAACTCAATTTCAGCCTTCTCCTTCGCAAGAACGTGGAGATCGAGAAGGAAGAGGCGGGCAACAAGGACAAGGGCAGGGTGACAATCAAGATGAACCCCAATTTTTCTTGGTTGAAGAAACGAGTTCTGCCGATGGCTCCACTACCACAAACGAATATCGAACTGCGAATTATGCGATAACAGATGAGCGTTCTGAATCTAGCCCTTCTTCCGGTAGTGCCGTGGGATCAGTTCGTTCTGGAATGCGCGGAATTAATACGCGTAACTTAAATACTCCGCCTGCGGGATCTCGTCCTACTCCTCCTCCGGGTGCAACTCGTCCCGGAACTCCCACTACTCCATCTCCGTTAGGTTCACATTCGAATCCTGTCGGAACAGAGTTAGAACAACAATTACTTGAACATAACTTTGACCCGAATGACCCCCGCGTGAACGGCCTTCGCATGCTTTTCCAATCTCAAAGTTGGTATCGAAATATTTCGGGCAATCTCTTGGGCAAACTCTACGAGCTTAGACAGGCCAAACAAGAGATTATGGCTCAACTGGCAGGCATTGATGCTTCTACACCCGAAGGCGCAAAAAAACTTTATGCATTGCAACAGCAAGTTTCTGATGTACAAACGGATGAGAGACAAATCTACGATATGATCAGTCAGGCTCAAAAAGCGAATGCAGAGCGAGTAGAGTTATTAAAGAGTTTAGGAGAAATTATTTCTCAAACAACAAAAACCATTATTTCTAATATGAAGTAATGAATTTTTGAAAAGGATTGATCTCACTTGGCAGAACAGGAAAATACATCGTTAAAAATGACGCCGGCTGAAAAAGGTCAAAGTAAGCTCTTAGACCCCACGCCTCAGCGCAAGAAATATGTCATTGAACTTCTTTATCGATTTTTTAATCAGGAAATCACTTTTGCACAGTTGACGGGCATTAACCAAAAAGAGCTCTATCAATTGGCGGAGATGGGCTATACGAAATTGCTTTACGGTAGGGTAGAGGAAGCCAAACAAATCTTTGAATGTTTAGTCAAAGTAGACCCTTATAATTATTATTATCATTCCGCTCTGGGTACTGTTTATCAAAAGATGAAAAAATACGTGGAGTCGGTTTTTGAATATACCGAAGCATTGCGCCACAATGCGGCGGATATGTCCAGTTTAGTCAATCGGGGAGAAATTTATCTCATCCATAAGAATTATCGAAAGGCTGCGGAAGATTTCCGTTTAGCTATTTTAAAAGATCCTACGGGCCGCAATAATTTCGCCAATCGGGCGCGTTCTCTCGTTATTGCCATTAAGAGAAATATCCAAATGCAAAAACAGCAAAAAGCCAAAAGCTAAAAAGCTAACTTGAAAAAGCTCGTATTATTCATTTTTATTTTCTCTCTTTTCTCATTTTCTTCTTTACTCTTTAGTCAAACATCTCAAGCAGATCTTATTCTCATTCAAAAATCCACCCGAGACTTATTTTTATATTCGGGTAATCATCTTTTGAAAAAGTATAAAATTGCCCTAGGTCCTCATCCTGAAGGCCCAAAAGCACAAATGGGAGATGGTAAAACTCCTGAAGGAAAATACATCATCGATCAGAAAAACGAAAAAAGTGCTTATCATTTGGCGCTGCATATTTCGTATCCCAATGAAGAGGATAAAAAGCGAGCAAAAGCATTAGGAGTAAGCCCTGGAGGTTTAATTATGATTCATGGGCTTCCCAATAATCTAGGCTGGCTCGGTAAACTTCATCAATATCGCGATTGGACTCAAGGATGTATTGGACTCACTAACCCTGAAATCGAAGAGGTTTGGAATTTAGTGCCGGTGGGGACTGTGGTAGAGATTAAGCCTTAAGGTAAGCAAGATGTTTATTCTCCAATTTTTTTGTCCGTTGCTTGAAAACTAGAGTTTGCAATGCAAGATTTAGTATAGTTTTGAATTTCAAAATCTGGTTTTGTTCCTTTTTCACCTTGATAGGTAATCAATGAGGCTAAAATAGCAGAGTTTTCATAGCCTGCATCGCAACTGTCTTCGTAAACTTCACGAAAGTCTGTGATTTTTATTAAATGATTATTTTGGATCTTAAGAATCTGCGCGCTTTCGACATTTATCCCTTGGCCTGCACCAGAACCCATCACGAGTATTTCGTTGATTTGATCTTGATTAAGATCAAGTAGTTTTAAAGGTTGAGCAAAATAACCGACCGGATCTTTTTCGTCGATAGGGGTAATTAAGGTCTGAAAAGTTTTCATTTCACCTGAGAAAATAACGACTAGTTCAGGATACCAAGTTTCTTTGGCTTGAGCGCAATCATTGATGCTGATTAAATATAATATTTCAGATTTGTTTTTTTCGGTAAAACTGCCGGCTAATTTTCCCTTCATTTCAGGGACAAAAAGACCCGTCTCAAGAAAGTCTGCATTTTGTGTGGGTTTGCTCGGACAATCCTCTTCTTTCTCTAAATGCTTTTTAAAGAGTTTAGAAAATATTTCTTTCGTTTCGGATTCCGATACTTTTTCGAAAATGGAGTGAGGTTCTTGTTCGCGAAAATCATAAATGACTTCTGTAGAGATATTGTGAAAAGGGAGGCTTGAACGAATTTTCGAGAAAAGCTCTAAGTTGGTTCGAACTTGATAAAAGCCAAAGATCACAATAAAGAGAAGAACAATTAAGATTAGAAATTTTGAGTTTGTTTTGGACATAACAGCTTAGAGATTTATTCTTCTTCTTCCTCACCTTCATCTTCTGCTTTAATGTCATATTTTTTCAAAAGATTTCGCAAATGTTTGCGATCAACTTTCGCCTCGCGCGCTGCGCGCGACACGTTAAAGTTGTAGCGGGTGAGTAGATCAACCAAATAATCTTTTTCGAAGACTTCAACGACTTTTTGCTTCGCTTCTTTAAAAGGCAAGCTTGTGTCGATGCTGATGCGTTCGGTAGTTTCATTGACGGAATCGATTTCTTGGAACACATAACTCAAATCAGAAGCGCGGATCGTTTGGCCATCGACCAAAGAAACGGTTCTCTCAATAATGTTTGAAAGCTCCCTCACATTTCCGGGCCATTGATAACGCTGCAACATTTTAAGTGCATCGTCTTCTACGCGTGTTACTTTTAAAGAACCGTCTGGAAAACGATTAAATCGACCTTCTGTTAAAAACTTTTCAATAATGAGTGGGATATCTTCTGGGCGTTCACTCAAAGACGGGAGGTGAACTTTTACAACAGAAAGGCGGTAGTATAAATCTTGGCGAAAACGGCCCGCTGTTACTTCTTCAGAAAGAGAGCGATTTGTTGCACACACTACTCGAACATCGACTTTTACTGGCTCATTTGCCCCTACGCGGCGTACTTCACGCTGTTCTAAGGCTCGAAGAAGTTTGGGTTGTAGATCTAAAGTAAGCTCTCCAATTTCATCTAAGAAGATGGTGCCCCCATTTGCCGCTTCGAAAGCTCCTTTTCTGTCTTTGATAGCCCCTGTGAATGATCCTTTTTCATGTCCAAAAAGTTCCGATTCAATCAGATTGGGTGCGACTGCAGAGCAATCAAACACGACAAAAGGTTTTTCTTTACGAAGAGAATGTTGATGTATTGCCCGGGCGACAAGCTCTTTACCAGTACCTGTTTGGCCTTCGATGATGACGGTAGCGAGCGAGGGTGAAATTTTCTCTAAAATTCCGAAAATCTGCCGCATCTTTCGCGATTTTCCCACTAACTCTGAAAATTGAGTTTGGGTCGAAGGTTCAATCTGAACTTTTTCATCAAAGGCTAAAAATTCGACTTTAGTATTGCCGAGCGAAATTATATCACCGGGAGTGAGGTAGGCTTCTTTTACACGCATATCATTGATAAACGTGCCATTGGTGGAGTCTAAATCTTTTAACAGAAAACTATCTACTTTTTGTTCAATCAAGAGGTGATAGCGTGAAACAGTATTATCGGTTAAAGGAAAATCGTTATCTTCTTTTTTTCCCATTCGAATCGGTTTTCGCTCAAGATCCATCTTCTTATTTTTGTCAGGTCCTTCCATGACTTTAAGTTGGCATTTTCGAAGCGAAACGACTTCTTTGGTTTCGTCACTTTTTAAAATCTGCGTGGAGTACTCAAAGTCTTTTGTATTTTTTTCTAAATTTTCACTCATAAATCATTCCTGGTTGTAAATTATTTTAAGTTTTTACTTTTTCTGGAGAGTCGCACTAAAAGATTTAGAATCTTCATCCATGGTCACTGAGCGACTCCAGGTTTCATAGCCTTCAAGTTGCAGTGTTACGCTTACTTGCCGTCCTTTTCTTACTCCTTTGATGATAATGGGAGTCTTTTTTCCGGTGCCTGCTCCGTCTACAGAGACACTAGCTCCAGAAGGGCTGGATTCAATTTTAATAGAACCAAATTCACCACCCAGATCAATAGTACCTAATTGTTTTGTCTCTCCCGCTTTTACTGTTACAGACTTTGTGACTTTACCCGCTCCAGTCTTTGAGAGAATAATTTCAACAGCCCCCGGGGTTACCTGAAAT
>CAYWGE010000081.1:1334-7575 GCA_964457215.1 uncultured Pseudomonadota bacterium | reverse complement strand
TGCTTGACCGCCCGAACTTGCGGATGGAAGGGGCGTGTGTGCGACCACCGTCGTACTAGGTGCTGGCTCACAAATCCCTACACTACTACAAATTTGCCTGGCGATTTCTTCGATTCCCATAAAAGTATCCTAATTCTATTATCGGCAATCACTCCCAAAAAGTTGTGTTTTCTCTTCTGTCGGCCGCTAAGCGTTGATAAATTTTGCTTAAATTTGTCGTTTAGTCATAAAAAAACCCGGCTCAAAAGCCGGGTTTTTGGTTACTGATTTCCTTAATTACACTGCACACCCATCGTGGTGGGTTCTTGCGCCACTAGGCGATCGGCCAGTTCATTTAAATAGACTTCGAGATTGGTATAACCTTCACTCGATAAGTCTAGACCATTATGATCTTGAACGTTGGGATTTAGGCCATGGGCTGTTTCCCAAGCATCGGGCATACCATCGAGATCTGTATCGGTTGGCGGTGTGGTTGCCGGAAGAGTGACATAGGCATCGTTATTTGGATTAACGTTTCGAGCCGTAGTCACGATTTGACCCGCGCAAATAGGATTCATCAAGCGTTGATCCATCGCGTCGCGAGGGAAAGCGCCGGCATTCTTAAAGATGAATTCCCGTAGATCGTTTCGGCTGTCGATATAAGAGGCGGGTTGAACACTGCCTTCGAGGAGCACCGGAGTATTTGGCATCCAGGTTGGCTTACTCATATCAGCCGGGCTGCTTTGGAAGTCGTTGCAGCAGTAGATCAAGCCTTGATCCCAACGGTCCGTGTACAGATTCATCGTGTTGTCTCGGAGGTAGATATGATCCCCTCGCGTATCATTGCGATTACGATGCATATCATACATTCCGTAGGGATAATTCGAGCGTACAAAGAAGTGGTTACCAATCCAGTTCATTTCATATTTCAACTTCTGATTCGTGAAGGGATTGATTTCTGAGATATCACTGAAGTACGCAGCATCCCACATCAAGTTATTAGTCACTTCGATATGGAGAGGAATAATATGGGCCCGTGGACTTTCTCTCGACATTTCTGGGAAGCGTCCTTCCGCACGGTTCCAGTTGTTATAGATAATAGAGAGATTATCCATCGGGAGATCTAAATCGGGCTCACCGAGAATACCATTCCCGTTTGCATCAGGTTCAGAATAGTTAATCAACATACCACCATAGATCGAATGACCTCCAATGGTTTCACCTAAGATGGTGTTTTGGATGGTCAGATCATGAGAGTAAGAGATCTCAATTGCTTCGTCTTCTGCGTTCGTACAAGACAAGTGGTCGGCAATGACATTAGAAGCCGATCGGAAACGACACGCATCGGCGGCGACCCCTCCTGGACGACTCTTCAGAAAGCGCATGATCAAGTTATCGAGTTTGATCGCTCGAGACAGACATAAAGGATCTTGATCGCACCAACCTTGGCTGGTTTCATCGGTAACAAATCCGCGTACGGTGATACCACCGCCGGGTGCGGTTTGCCCTGCAATAGTAGTATCTGATCCTTTTATATGAATTTCTGTATTAATCACGCCACTGACCTTAAACAGAATATATTTGGGTCCAGGTGCATCTAGAGCGGCTTGGAAAGATCCAGGTCCACTCGCATTTAAGTTAGTAACGTATATTACTTGTCCACCGCGACCTCCGGTGGCTTTCGCACCGTAACCTAAAGCTCCAGGAAATGCCAGGAGGCCGGTTGTTGGCGCAGAAACGGTCAACGCAACCGTTGCGTTTCGTGTAATGCCTGCAGCAGTCGCTTGCACATTTAAGCTTGCAGCACCTACCAAGGCATCACTTGCAGCAGTTAAAGTACATACAGAACTATTGTTTGTTCCGCTGGCGGCACAAGATCCTGTAACGCCTTGGGGTAAACCTCCAATAGTCGGAGTAATTGAATCGGTTAAGTTGGTACGCGTATAAGTTGCGGTGAATGTCCCGCCAGCACCTTGTTTAATCGCCAAGCTTGCAGGAGAAACAGCCATTGTAAAGTTCGGCGGTGTGGGCGTTACCGTTAAGTTCAGTGAAGTACTTTGAGTAATACTTCCACTCGTTCCTTGAATTTGCACCGCATAAGGTCCAGGGTTTGCACTCGCTGCAACCGTTAAGTTTAACGTGGTTGTATTTCCAGTCGCGGATGCGGGAGAGAAAGTGGCACTCACTCCGGCAGGTGCAACCGCACTGAAGTTAATCGCATTGGTAAAGTTAGTTCGGGTAATTGCAATGCTCACAGAACCCGCAGAACCTTGGCCAATGCTTATAGGAGCAGGAGCACCTAAGGTATAATTGGGTTGAGCGGTAACATTTAAGGTAAAGCTAGCCGTGTGATTAATCGTACTACCTGCAGCTTGTACTGTGATGGTTGAACTTCCCACTGCAGCCGAGGCATCGACTGCTAGATTTAAGACACTTGAATCGCCAGTCGTATTATTCGCCGTAAAGCTACTGGTCACACCCGCCGGCAATCCACTCACCGTAAAATTCACAGCTTCGGTGTAATTATTTCTAGAGAGGTTTAAAGTCACAGCACCTGCAGCCCCCTGATTAATGCTTACTGAAGAGGGAGAGGCAGAAACCGTGAAGTCTGCGGGAGCCGCTTCAACCACTAAACTCAAGGCTGTGGTTTGGCTCGAAGATCCCCCCTGCCCTGTAATGCCCACAATATAAGCACCGGGAGCCGTGTTGTTTGCTACATTGAGAGTTAAAGTAGAACTGTTTCCTGTGGTAGAGGCAGGAGAGAAAGTTCCTGTCACTCCAGCAGGAGCCGTCACAGATAAACTCACTGCACTTGTAAAGTTGGTGCGTGCAATCGAGACAACGCTCGATGCATTTTGCCCCTGAATAATATTTAATGCAGGAGGCGCAACGCTTAATGCATAACTTGACGCTAAAACATTTAAAGAAAGAGTGGTGCTACGTGATAAAGTTCCATCACTGGCTTGCACATTCACGGTCGCACTGCCTGTTGCGGCAGCGCTGGTCGCTGTAAAGCTAATGCTACTTGAATTTCCGGTCGTGTTATTATTAGAGATATTCGCACTTACGCCCGAAGGAAGCCCACTCACACTAAAACTAATCGCACGAGTATTATTCGTACGCGCTAAATTTAAAGTTGCAGAAGCAGTTCCACCTTGAGCAAGATTTACACTACTCGGAGATGCAGAAACTGAAAAATCAGCCGCAGCCGTCACCGTGGCACTTAACGCAATCGACGGATTGGTGCTTGCACTACTAGAAATATTCACTTGAGCAGCATAGGTTCCTACTGTTGCGGAGCCATTAAATCCTACACTCACGCTACAGTTTGTCCCTGCCGCAAGGGTTTTTCCATTACACGAAGTCGCATTTAAATTATAAAGTGCTGCGTTTGTTCCGGCTAAACTGAGCGAATTAATTGTTAAAGAAGCGCTCCCAGAGTTTGTGACAGTGACTGTTTTGGCAGCAACACTTGCCCCTGCTTGAGCAGAAAAAGATAAAGAACTGGGCGAAACACTCACTGCCGCTGTAGGCCCTTTCTGCACATAGATCTCAAAATCTTGAGCGTTTGTTTGCTTAGGCGTGATGGCTTTTACGATTACATGTTGAGTCGTAACGGTCGCATTTGCAGAAGCTGTAAACGTAAGCGTTCCCTTGTTTGTGGTATTAGGGTTTGGACTGAAAGAAACCGTAATGCCGCTCCCACCACTGGCCTGGAAATTGACCGGGCTTGTATCTCCATACCGATCCATCGTATAGGGAACTGTTTTACTCTGCCCTTGCTTCAGCGAAAAATCTCTCGGCACAGGCCACCATTCGACGGCTTGAGCCACTGAGACACATATAAAACTAACTGCAAAAACAATGGATAGACTAAACCACTGTTTAAATCCCTTGTGGAAAGATAAAGACATAAGCCCCCCTCATGTCGGAATTCAAATAAGAAAAATAGAAACGGTTGTTTCTAAATTGATTATTTGAATTGTAGTTTTTGAAATGAATCCTTAAGGATTTGAATGAAGCAAAATACGGGCCCCCGCAGATGAGTTAAGCGCTGAGAAAAGCTGCGTACAGCTGAGGGTCTAAAAATAAAGGTTTGCGCCAGGTTTTTGGCTCTAAGGAGTCAAAAAATATGCAGAAAAAGAGAAATGAAAAGAAAACCAAATGGGCAAGTCTTAACAATTTTTTCGGATATAATCAGCAATTCGGCTCGAAAAAGCCATGATCGTGATCTGAGGATTAACTCCTAGGGAAGAAGGAAAAATACTCCCATCACTAATAAAAAGATTTTCCATTTCGTGAACCTTCCCATAGGAATTCACCACAGAAGTTTTTGGATCAATTCCCATACAGCAAGTCCCTAAGGGATGAAAAGAAAGCACTTCTAAGTCTTTTGCCTTTAAATGAGCCGACTGAAGTTTTGAAATTTCATCTGCCGAATTCAAAACGGGGAGAGGATGAACGGGAATGTAAACTTTTTTTGCTCCCGCTTCAAAAAACACACGACAAAGCACTTCGATGGCATCGACAAATCTTTTTAAATCTGCCTTATTTAAGGAATAAAAAACGATACGATCTCCATTAGGAGCGCGCCATACACGGCCTCGGGATTCGTCACTGATTAAGAAACCAAAAGAGGCAACATGTTCAAATTGATCCATCACTTCTTTGTGTTCTTTGCCCCTCACCAATAAAGAAAGGGCATTAATGGAAGGCGGCATAAAAGCCCCTTCGAACATAATCCCCTGTTTCTTATAATCGGCACAATAAAAACTCTGAGGGACCCCTTGCCACCCCTGAACAGTTTGATCAAATAGCGCCAGCGCTTTACCGGCAGGATGTAGCGTTAAATTACGCCCTAATGCCTTTGATTGTTTGGCAATACCCGAGGCCTGAAGCAACAATGGAGTTTGCAAAGCTCCGGCAGCTAAAACAAATGTTTTTGCTTTTATGCGAAGACTCGACTTCACTTCTCCTGTAACAGGATCAATCATTGAAGCCAAAACTCGAGTCACTTTGCCCGATTCATGCTCAATTTTTTCTACCCGGCAATATCCATAAAGTTGCGCACCGTGTTCAAGAGCTTGCGGGATATAATTAAGTTGCATGCTCTGCTTGGCATCTGTCGGACAACCAAAACAACACAGAGAACTCCCCTCGCAAGATTTTACATTTCTTTTGAGAGGCTGACCATGCAAGCCCAACTTTTCTAAACCTTGCCTAAATATTCGGGAGCTCGGGTCTAAAAGCTCTTCAGGAACATCCATCACATGAATTACTTCTTCGACTTTATCAAAATGGGGATTTAAAGCTTCGACGCTGAGATCGCTCAAACCATATTCATTTCTCCATTTTTCAAAAACGGCTTCAGGCAACCGAAAACATGTCCCTGAATTTACCGTAGTAGTACCCCCAATCGTTTTTCCTGTCATAATGGGAATAAATGGTTTTCCAAAAGCTGCAGTAAGCCCAAAATCTCGATACATTTTTGCCGTACGCTCGACAGCATCTCCTTTAAAATCATTGAGATCAAAACGCCCGCCCTCTTCTAAAATCAAAACCCTTTTCCCCGCTGAGGCAAGTGCTGCTGCAAGAGGCGCGCCCCCTGCCCCTGAACCGATGACGCAAATATCGGTTTCAAGTTCTTCGTTTTTTTCAATAGAGAGCTTGACACCAGGGCTGTAAAGGCTTTGAGAGGGTTTTTTTATGGGGAGTTTGACCGAATAACCGATTTGTTTTGCAACCGCCTCTTGTGAATAATAAGCCGAGATCACATTTGCTTCAACCAAGCGAAAAAGTAACTGACGGTAAGTCCATCGTGATTCATAATAACTTTTCAAATACTCCACTCTTAATTTTTCACTCATGCGGGTAAATCGTTTCCCACAAAAACGAAAAAATCGAGCACGCTGTTCGATATATCTTAAAACCCAACGAAAAAGTTTTAAGACGTTCGGGGACGCATTCCTCAATAAAACAGTCTCGACATGATCCATAGCCTTCAATTCCGAAGGACGAAAAGGAATGCGAGGACTAGGCGGAATTAAAGTATCCGCAAAGCAAATCAAAATCTCTTTTTCGCGTGGAGTTAAGATTTTTCGATGAACCATATTTTCAAAAGAAAACCGTTCGATCTTCGGATTTTTTCTTAAAAAAGAGTCCGGAAATCGGACGGTTTTATTCAATCTATTTCACTCGGTTTACTTTTCTAAGTGTATAACATTTTGATTTTTATCAAAATTCATTTTTTCAAAATCATTTT
>CAYWGE010000081.1:0-1324 GCA_964457215.1 uncultured Pseudomonadota bacterium | reverse complement strand
ATTTTTTTCACTTTGGCATCCCACCTGCAATTCTGTCTGTTCATGGAAAATACTGAATCTAAGAAAAATGAAGAAAAAATCAAAGCATCCATCAAAATCCTTCATCAAGAACTCTGCGCAAATGTGAAGGCAAAGCAACTCTACGGGCTCGACCAAAAAATCCGAGTGCTTCAGAGGACTTTTTCTCTCGCGACTCGAGTTTAAAAGGAGAAAAATATGAACACACTTTTTATTTCTACTCTTAACGCCTCTAAAAATTTAGCCCTGTTGTGTGGAGGGATCTCTCAAATCCAGAAATTGGCAACAGCGCTTCCCGAGCCTTCTCTTCAAGTAGCCTGGGCCACTTCCCGAGAATTCGAAGCCTTACTTTATCAAGGCTCTCTACAACCTCACTCACCAAATAATACCGAAGCAATCGCCCCCGCCCTACAAAATTCTCAACAAGAAGATCAAGGTTTTCTAAATACTATCAATCAAGAGCTTCAACAAAAAATCAACACGCCCGAACCGGAGATACAGAATCGTTTAAACTCTCTCAATATAGAACGCACTCAAAACGGCAAAGCTCCTCTGAATTTTTCCTCCATCAATCAAGAAGTCGAAAAAATCATGAATGATCCTAGCCTAGATGACAAAAAGAAAAAAGAGGCAGTGGAAGATTTACGAAAGCGATTAGGGCTCAGCAAAAAAGACATGAAAAAACTTTTTACTAAACGTTTGGCCAGACTTCACAGTGAAGCTGCTCAAAAAATTCAGGCTCGCCTGAAAGAGTTTGAACGAAAAGCTTTAGATGCAGAAAAAATATATGGAAAAGATAGTCCTCAAGCAATTGCCGCGCATCACCGATTAGAGAATGCGCGTAATAATTTAAAGAGCGAACTCGAAAAGCAGCAACATATTTCAAGCCTTTGCAAAAGCTTTTATCCAAGCTTCTGGGGAAAGATTGGTGGATTTTTCAAAAAAGTAGGGCACGTTTTCAAAAACATTGCTCAGATGATTTCGAAAGTAATGAATTTCATTTCTCCTGTTTTGAATTTTATTCCGGGCATCGGACAAGCCATTCATCTGGGATGGACAGCCCTCAAAGGATTCGGAAAATTAATCCAAGGTAAAGTTTCAGGTTTACTCGATATCGGCCTTAACACCTTCAAATCTTGCTTCCCCCATTTTTTTTAAACCCTCTTATCCAAAAATATTCACCCACAATCTGCTCGTCTGCTGGGCAGGTTGAAGGAGGGTGGAAGGTAGCCTTCGGGTCAGCGCAAGCTGGCCTGAAGGCGTTTTTATTTAGAAAGTCGCGTTTAGTGTTTCTGAAGTGAAGGCA
>CAYWGE010000080.1:0-7680 GCA_964457215.1 uncultured Pseudomonadota bacterium | reverse complement strand
AGTCAGATGGCTTAGGGGTTTTGACTTTTGCGGCTTGGGTTTTACTTTTACTTAATCCCCTGAGTTTGTTTGATCCTTCTTTTCAATTTTCTTTTTTAGCGGTTGCGGCCATTTTTTGGAGCGCACCTCGTGTATCACGCTGGTGTGATGCGCGAGTCCACCCTCTTTTTCAAAATCGTACCATCCGTGCTCTGCTTGAGTTTATGGGGATATCGATCGCCATACAGTTATTTTTATTTCCGCTAAGTATTTATTATTTTCATCAATGGAGTAGCGTGGGCTTGGTGGCCAATAGTTTCTTGGTGCCTTATTTTTCTTTTTTATTAATGCCTATCGGATTTTTAGGACTCTTAACTTTTCCATACCCATTCCTTTCTCATTTTTTTCTCCACTTGAGCCTCAGTTTACTTAAACCTGTCTTGGCCATTTTAAGTTTTTTAAGCCATTTTGAAGGGAGTTTGATTTGGGTGAGTGGTTTTCGAAGAGTGGAGTTCGTTTTCTATTTCACTTTTCTATATCTTTGTTTTTTTGCCTTCAAACGATTTTCTATTTTTCTCAGGACAGGAGTTTTTTTAAGCCTTATTTTCATCCTCTGCTTCCTTCGCCCCAGTCTCCAAGCTTTAGACTCAGATCTAGGTCTGCGTTTTTATGATGTAGGGCAAGGCGATGCGCTTTTGCTGAGCTTGCCCAAGGGGAAAAATATTTTAGTCGATGCCGGAGGGCTGGCCTATTCGGATTTTGATCTTGGAGAGAAAGTTTTAGTGCCCGCTCTTTTAGGGGAAGGGGTATCAAATATCGATACACTGATTCTCACTCATCCGCACCCGGATCATTATGGGGGAATGAGCGCTTTATTAGATGTTTATTCTCCCGGTAAGATTTTCTGGAATGGAGAAAACCTCCAAGATCCGCGTTTGCAAGATCTGCTAGAAAAAATACGCGAAAAGGGTATTGAATTGCGAACACTCAATGCGAGCACACCTCCTTGGGAAGAATCAGAGCTTCACTTTCGCGTTTTATCTCCCGGCCCCAATGTTTATTTTTCCAAAAAACCAGATTCTGCCACGATTAATAACCATTCTCTTGTGATGGAGTTGACTTATGAAGGATTTAAAATTTTGCTCGCTGGTGATATTCAGAAAGAAACAGAAGCTCTCCTCGTTAAAACCCAACAATTGAATCCTGTTGATTTGTTAAAAGTCCCTCATCATGGCAGTGATACGTCGAGTACTCGTGATTTTTTACAAAAGCTGCAACCGCGTATTGCCTTAATGGGAGTTGGTAAAAATAATTCTTTTCATTTTCCTCGAGAAGAAGTTTTGGAGCGCTATCAAGTCTTAGGAACTCAAGTCCTGCGTACGGATGAAGATGGGGAAATCGAGGTAAAATTTAAACAAAGAAAAATAATACTCTACACATTTGCTGGAAAGAAAATAATTCTTCCTCAAATTCAACCCCAGGAGTGATTACTTTTTCTTTGAAGGAGGAGGCGTCTCATCGGGAGAAAAATCATCGGTGGGAGGTAGTGATTCTTCCGGAAGTGGGGTGCTATTTCCCGGAGTAAGGTTTTCCCAGCCTTGTTGTCTCCAACCAAAGGGAAGTTTAAAGAGCATATTCATGCTAATTAAAAATTGCTCACCATGTTCTAACATGATCTCTGCACGGGTTAGCACAAGATTTTTCTGAAGTTCGTCCATTTTTACAATCTTGATCTCTTTGACTTTATTTTTATAGAACGGAGTGTTTTTGTATTTATCCCCATACTTCTCAAAGTATCGGGTAATAATATCTTTGGCCGTTTGAGGGCCAGGTTGGCGGGTGGAGCACGAGACTAGAGCGAGACAGCAAAGAAATAAAATAAATTTTTTCATAACGTCATTTTCCGTATACAATCCGAGCAAATCTCTATTTTTAACAGAACTTCTGAAGCCAGTTACTAAAAAGAGCTACTCCTATAAGATTCGCTTCTACTTCACAATTCCTTTTTAATCAGCTCGACCAGCTGGCGGACAATTCTTCCTGTGGCGCCCCAGATCGTATGATTTTCCCATTTATAATAGGGGATTTCGTATTCTTCTCCAAATAAGGTTACTTTTTTAAGTTGCATGTTTTCTTCATTTTGAAAGTGCTTCAGGGGGATCTCCAAAACGGCATCAATCTCTTTATGATTGGGCTCAAAGGGGTAGGGGTGGGGGATTTTTCCTACAAAAGGGGTAATTCGGTAGTAGGTTGGCGTAATTAAATCATCCATTTCGCCTAAAATTTTCACATCTTTTTCTAAAATTCCCATTTCTTCTTGGGCTTCTCGAAGCGCTGTGGCGAGCAAGTGGGGGTCTTCGGGATCGCAAACACCTCCCGGAAAGCTAATTTCTCCCTTATGGTGCCGGACTTCTTGATTACGCAGAGTAAACAAAAGGTGATAATCGGAATTTTTTTTAAACAAAGGGACCAAGACCGCAGAAGGCTTGAAATCTTGTAAGCTCAAACTCAGTTTCGAGTGATGGTGCAAAACTTTGGCAATTTTATCTTCCACACCTCTTGTTTGCGAAACTTAAAACAGAAGGTCAAGATTTAACTTGAGAAGAGGTGCGCCTATTCTTTTTGTGCCACGGTGCGGCTCCCTTTCGCAGCGATGCGTGTGTTTTGGATTTCTTGAAGGGCTTTCGCGAACTTTTCTTGGCTGCCTGCGGGAATTCTTAAACTATATCCTGTGGGGGCAAGCGCTTTTGGGTTCTCGAAAAAACGAGAGGATAAACCAGGATTCATGTCTTCGAGTTGAGCAATATTCGATTGAGCGAGCTCTGCCAAGGTACCCAAGGGAGTGGGTTTGTCTAAAACGAGTGTTTCATATTTAAAAGGGGCATTACGAGGAAGTTCTCCAAAATAATCTTTATAATGATTAGCCACTTCTAGGGCTGCGAGAAATTCAGTATAAAAATTTCGAGAGGCGAACTGATAGGCTCCTCCACGATAATTGCTGGCAATGACTCCAATATCGTCTGTACCCATGGCTTCTTTTGCACGAGCCAAAGAAAGAGCGCCTGCATTATAAGCATTAATGGCTAAAGGCCAAGTCCCTAAAAGATCGTAGTTTGCCTTGAGCAGGCGTGCGGCCGCACGGGTCGCGCTAATGGGATCATTACGCTCATCGACGGAGCCATTCACCGTCATATAGAGTTTGCCGGTAGAAGGCATAAATTGCCAAATTCCACTGGCTCCAACTTTAGAGCGAGCTCTTAAGTTGAACATCGATTCGACGAACGGAATACGGCTGAGTTCAAAAGGAAGCCCTGCTGAATGAAACACTTCTTCTATTTCCTGCAGATAAGCGCCGCTCCAAGTGATGGCATTTAAGAACTTATCTTTTTGGCCCGTTTGACCTCGAATGCGTCCAGGCTCGGCAGCGGCTGTAAATTTATTTGGATTTGAAATTTTATCAAAAAGATGAAAAATCTTTTGCTCTTCGGCATTTAAACTTTTTTCATCTACACCCGAGGCGAGCTTGAGTAAGATGCCGCGAATTCGCTCTTTTTCTAAACTCACTTGTCCTTTTTTAGAAAGCTCAAGGTCGGAGCCTTGATTGAGATCGACAACCGAATAAATCAACGATAAATTTTCGGTATCGTGAATGACCACCTGATTTTTATCGTATTTTGAATAAATGAGTTTCCAAAACTCATAATTAGGTTTTAAAGAATCGGGGAGAGGAAAAGCAAAAGGAGTTAAATTTCTGGCCTTCACATCTGTTAAATGATTTTCAATGGTTACTTCTTTCTCTTTTTTGTTTTTAGATTTACTAAAACTCGAAGTAGAACAAACGGGGATTAATAAGGCAGCACATAAAACGATTGAGCATGTTCTTTTCATTTTTTACTCCTAGAAATAAAAATCTCTCCTCTTTAGGAGAGAACATTTTTTTGATTGGCGATAAAGAAATTTTAGCAGGTTAAAAGAAGAGACCGCAAGATAAAACTTGCACAATAATGCCAGGAAAGTAGCGTCAATACTGTAACAGAAGGTGAGTGTTGTTTTCGTTTTTTAAAAATTGTTAACTTTTGTTAAAGGATAACTGATGGAAGATTCACAAAAACTTTTAGCCTCCCTTTGCATTTTTGGGTTTGAAGGAACTAGTCCCAGCCCCTGGATTCGAGAATGTATTTCGAAGCATGAACTCGGTGGGGTTATTCTTTTTAAACGTAATATCGAGTCGAAAGAGCAAGTGCGTGAATTACTCGATGAATTAAAAAGCTTGAGCAAGGATTTGCCACTTTTTCTTTCGGTAGATCATGAGGGGGGGCGTGTTTTTCGTCTTCCGCCTCCTTTTACGCAAATTACGACAGCCCGCTCTATTGCCGCAAAAACTCAAGAAAACCCAAATTATCCGTTTGAGATTGGGGCGCTAATGGGTAAAGAATTGCGCGAAGTGGGATTTAATTTAAATTATGCTCCCGTTCTGGATGTGGATACGAATTCTAATAATCCCATCATTGGAGATAGGGCCTTTTCGAATGATCCTAAAGTAGTCGCCGATTGTGCCATTGCATTAATGAAGGGTTTACGCTCGGAGCAAGTTTTGCCCTGCGGCAAGCATTTTCCAGGACATGGCGATACTTCAAAAGATTCTCATTTAGAATTACCGATCGTGGAGCAAGAGGCCGAGCGTTTAAAAAAGATAGAGTTTTATCCTTTTCAAAAAGCCATTCAAGCGCAGGTCGAAATGCTGATGACCGCCCACGTGCTTTATCCAGCTTTAGACCCCAAATTTCCCGCCACTCTTTCCCGCAAGATTATAGGCGATCTTCTGCGCAAAGAATTGGATTATAGCGGGGTGGTTATTTCGGATGATCTCGAAATGAAGGCTATTGCAGCCTACGGAATTCCTGAAGCCGCCCAGCTTTTTTTAGAGGCGGGTGGGGATATCCCCTTAATTTGTAGAAGTGAAGAATATCAACGGGCTACCCTGGAGTACTTGAACCAGCAGGTGAAAGACGGCAAACTTTCTAAAGAGTTACTTGAACAATCTCTAAAACGCATTGTTTCTCTTAAAAAACAGATAGTTTGAGAGATGTTTTACAAGTTTTAACTTTATTAAGTAGAGCTCTGGAAAGAATACGCAACATTACTCCCCAAAGTATGCGATAATATTAGAGGAGTTTTCCCTTAAATTCCTAAACCTGCGGTGTATTAGTAGAAAGTAGTGAGTACCAATTTAAAGGAATTTTAGGGCGAGCCGGTCATTATTATGGGAACACAAATTAACCAAAGTCCACCGCCCCCCCCGAGTACTCCGCAGTCGCAGACTCCTCCTGCACAGCCCAAGACAGCTCCGCTTAATTCTCAACCCAATCTCAATGCACCGCCACCACCTCAAACTCAACCCAATCTTACGCCGGGTTCTCAAGCCAATAGTTCGGTCATGAATGCCTTTGTGCAAAGCGCGCAAGTCGATAGCCAAATGGCTTCTAACTTGAGTGAGCAGATTTTGTTGGATGGCGTCGATCAAAGCACTCATGACGATCGTCAAGCCAGTCATGAAAGTTATGAAAATCGTACTCAATCCGACAGAGCTCATGGTGAAGCGGCGCGACGCACTTTCATGATGCAGCAAGATGATTTAAATGCATCTCGTCAGAAAATTTTTCAGCAGCTCATGAACAACCAAGAAAATAGTGGCCAGTACGATTCGAAGCGGGCACGCATGCAAAACCTTGCGCACGAAGCACTTCGGGGAGACAAGGCCCAGGCAGAAGCGCAAAACCCCATGTTGCGACTTTCTTCGCGCGCCGGCAAAGGTTTGTTGCGAGAAGGTGATCTACAGCGTTTTCAATTCAAAGGCCGCTTGCCCCCCGGCTATCAAGCCTTTATGCAAAATACGCCGCGAGGCAGAAGTATTTTCTTAACGACTCCTGAGCTAGAACATGCGCCCGAGGGGAATCCTAACGAACAACAGCAAAAAGCCGGCGAGAAAAATACCAAGCAGGCCAATAAGACGGGCCGCTCTAGTGCAAACTTGGCGCAGGGCACGTTAGCGTCCCAGAAAAAGCTCGCTAAGCAAATGGGATTTAAAGAAGGCGTGGGAGATGCGGAAGAGCTCGAAGAAATGTTGGAGTTCGAAGAAGGAGAAGAAACCCAAGAAGCTAATAACGATAATTCGGATTCTGCACTCGATTCGCTTAAGCGCGCCATGGGTGCACGGGCTGCCCGTTTAAAAGGTCAAGGGCAGGGAGAAAATGAAAACGAACAACTCACGGCTTGGCAAAGTTTTGGAGAGGCGATCGAACACCACACGGTTCTTTTTTCTTCGGCGGGTGCCGCAGAATCTGCAAATCTTGCCTCCGAAGCTAGTTTTGCAAGTGCTGTCATTTACGGTGCGGCGATTCATATTCGCATGAAGGGAAGGCGTCTTAATTATTCGGGCACGTCTCATCATGGCTTGCCGATTCCGAGTGGAGACGAGGCTTTAGAGATGGGCGCTCAAGAATTGGTCGCCGGCTTTGAGCGCGACATGGGGCAATTAGGCGTTGAATCAGTCTTTGTGAACGGTCAACGTTTTGAATTGGCGAACCCCGAAGACGAGCGTAAACTCAAAGAACTCATTAAAGACAACCCCGACTTGTATCGCATGATCGAAGATATCCGCGAAGCCATTCGCGAGAGCCGATTTTACCGAACGTGTTTGGGGTTAACGGAAGAGGGTCCTGGGGGTAGGGCGTAATTTTTCTTTAGTCCGGGTTTGTTTGCTTGTACACTAGTCATAAAGAATAAGGAGGTACTTAAATGAAGTTAAAAATCATACTCGAATCAAGTGAAGACGGTGGTTACACCGTAACAGTTCCTTCTTTACCGGGTTGTATGAGTGAGGGAGACAGTCGTGAGGCCGCATTAAAAAATATTCAAGAAGCGATAGAGCTTTATTTGGAACCTGTTGAGGATGATCTTCCTGTCAATAAAGAGTCTGTGGAGTATTTAGAGATTGCGGTATGAGTAAAGTTCCACACCTGAATTACGATCGAGTTCTTTCAGCGCTGCGTCGTGATGGATGGGTTATCGTGCGGCAAAAAGGAAGTCATATCCGACTTCAAAAACATCTAATTAATGAAACTCTTAAGATTGTAGTGCCTGCGCATAAACCTATTAAAAGATCCACTTTAGCTCATATTCTTAAACAAGCCAGACTTTCTGTAGAAGCATTTTTGGAATTGTTGTAGTTTCTAAGTACTAGAAAGGATTTATGAACAAACTTCCGCTAGAAAACATCGCCGATCTTTCGAAGCATTTACCCGTCAAAGAAAGAACCATTCTTAAATTTAATGGCCAAGAGCTGGGAGCCTTAGTGCCTCTGTCCGATCTTCAGTTTTTGCAGTCAATTGACGGCTTTGACACCAACCCCCAAGAGTTTTTAGCCTTTTTAAAAGACCCCGAACAGACCCTCTTTAATAAGGTTAAAAAGCGCCTCGAAGAGGAAGTCTTTAATAAAAAGTAAGAAAAATCGCTTATTTTAAGGTTTTTTGCTTAAAATTGTTAAGTTTGACTGCTTTTTTAAGCAACCGATAGGGGCTTAAAGGTCGATAATAAGAAGGTAGTGAGTGGTTTATTCATTTTAGAAAAGGTAAAATTATGGGCTTTGAAAAATTAACAGAGCGTACAAATGATCCTAATAATGATTATTGGGGAGAAGTG
>CAYWGE010000079.1:0-7682 GCA_964457215.1 uncultured Pseudomonadota bacterium | reverse complement strand
ATAGCCCTCGAATTCAACCTCGATCAATGGACAAAAACTGCACGATAATTTTTTTTCATAAGTTGTCATCTTATAATTTTTGGGGTTACAATAAGTATTTGTGACCTCCCAAAATAAAAATTTATCTCCTCGCGAAGAATTACTTTGTCTCCAGAAAAATCTTTTTCGGCGCAATCAGCGCTTTATTGAAGATTCTATCTTTATCCGTGAAAAAGGTTTTGAAGCTTATCAACGTCGTTATTTACGACAAGTGTCCCATTATAGCCATGTGGCGAATATTGAAGAATTAAAAGAAGCTCTGAAAAAAGCAGACATCATCTTTGTTGGAGATTATCACACCAATAAGCAATCCCAGAGAGGTTTTCTACGCATATTAAAAATGGTTCAAGAATTTTCTGAGCCCATGAACATTGCTTTAGAATTGATTCACCGTCGGTATCAATCGTGCATTGACGAATATTTGACAGGCAAGATACAAGAGAAAGATTTTTTAGAAAAAATTAACTTAAAAAAACGTTGGTATTTTGATCTATGGAAAAATTTTCAGCCCATTTTTGAATTTGCCTCTTACCACCATATTCCTATTTTTGGAGTAGAAGCAGCCTCTCAGGAAGAGGCTTCGCTTCAAGAAAGAGATAAAGCGTGTGCAAAACAGTTAAGTAGTCTTTTAAACAAGAATGCTGCAAAGCTTTTAGTGCTCATTGGTGATTTGCATATTGCCCCTCAACATTTACCCCGTGAGCTTTCTAAGGTTCTAAAAGAGAAGAAAATTAAAAAAAATATCCTTTCTATTTATCAAAATTCGGAAAAAATTTATTGGCAACTTGCCGAAAAAGAACTCGAAGAAAAGACAGAGATAGTGCGCATCGATTCGTCTAGTTTTTGTATGCTCAATACTCCGCCCATTATCTGGCAGCAAAGTTATTTAAATTGGTTAGAGCATGAAGAAGGAGAAATTGATTTTGCAGATGCAAAACATAGCTTCTTAGATTTAGCAGACCGGGTGGCTGGATTTTTAGAAATTACACTTCCTGCCAAAAAAGAAGAGGTAGAGGTGTATACCTCAGGAGATTTGAGTTTTTTAAAACGTTTGGAAGAAGACCCCGATTTTACCAAAAAAGAAATTCAAAGAATCAAAAAACAAATTGCGCGTGGGGAGTCTTATTATTTTTTTAAAAAGAAAATTGCCTATTTAGGAAATCTCTCCTTAAATCACAGTGCTGAAGAAGCTTCTCACTTCATCCGCCATCTTTGTGCAGGAGAAGAGTTTGAACGTGAACCCGTCGATGCCTTTTATGCCAATATTTTGCACGAAGCATTAGGTTTTTTTGGATCAAAACTCATTAATCATCATCGTAAATGCTTTCATGAAAAAGATTTTTCAAACTTGATTGATTACTTAAAAAGTCTAGGACGAAATATTCCAAGAGAGAGGATATTGGAGTTAGAAATAGCCTTCCTTTTTCTTCAACATTTAAAATTTGAAAAACATGAAAAGTTAATTACTTCCGCAAGAGTTATTAAACAAAAAGGAGATGTGTTTTTTGGGGTGACCCATGCCTTAGGCTATCGGCTTGGAGATAGACTGTATTATGGAATGATGGCGGGTAAAATAAGCAAAGAAAAGATCCGAGAGCTTTATTTTGATCCCTTTAAAGCCACCGGAAAGCCAGGGGAAGTCTACCTAAGTCTCATTAAAAAATTAGGCAAAATTCGTCTTCCCCGGCGTGTTTAAGCCAACCTCTATTCGTAATATTCAATTCCCAAATGTGTAATTTGATCTTCATTCATTAAGTAGCGAAGTGTATTCTTAAGTTTCATTTCTTGTATAAAAAGATTGTGCTCAGGATATAAGCCTTCTGCGGTCATGGGAGATTTATAGTAGAAAGAGAGCCATTCTTGAATTCCTCTCATTCCCGCGCGTTGAGCGAGATCCATTAAAAGCACTAAATCAAGAACAAGGGGGGCCGCTAAAATCGAGTCGCGGCAAAGAAAATCTACTTTAACTTGCATGGGATAACCCAACCATCCAAAAATATCGATATTATCCCAACCTTCTTTATTATCCCCACGAGGAGGGTAATAATTAATTCTTACTTTGTGAAAAATATTGCCGTAAAGATCTGGATAAAGTTCGGGTTGTAGAATGGTATCCAAAACGCCTAATTTACTCTCTTCTTTTGTCTTGAAAGAGCCTGGATCATCCAAAACTTCTCCATCGCGGTTCCCTAAAATATTTGTGGAATACCAACCGTGAAGCCCCAAATAACGCGCCTTAAAGCCAGGAGCAAGAATGGTTTTCATTAAAGTTTGGCCTGTTTTAAAATCTTTTCCTGAAATAGGTAAGTTTCTTTCCATCGCCAGTTCATGGATAGCGGGGGTGTCCACAGTAAGATTGGGGGCACCGTTCGAATAAGAAACACCGCTTTTTAATGCGGCATACGCATAAATCATACTGGGGGGGATATTAGGATCGTTACTTTCAAGACCCGCTTCTAAACTCTGTAAGGACTCATGCACTTTTGAAGTCGTGATAAAACTCTCGGTGGATCCGCACCAAATCATGGCAATCCGAGAAAGATTGTTTTTTGTTTTAAATTCTTCCAAGTCTTTAATCACAGCTTGGGCGAGTTCCATTTTATTTTTTTCACTTTTGATATTACTTCCGTGAAGATTTTTGACGTAACTTTGATCAAAAACGGCTTTGAGAGGTACAACGCTCTTTAAAAAATCGCCGATACTTTCGATATGCTCATTACTCAAAACCCCGGCTTTCTTGGCAGCTTCATAAGCGTTGTCTGGAAAGATATCCCAGGCGGTAAAACAAAGATCTTCTAATTTGGCGATAGGGACAAAATCTTTAACCAAAGGATTGCGCTTTTCAGTGCGCTTTCCCAGGCGGATATGGCCTTGTTGAGTGAGTGAGCCAACGGGCTTTGAAAGCCCTCGTCGGATGAGTTCAACTCCTGCAATAAAAGTGGTAGAAACAGCTCCTAGACCTACTAAAGCAATCCCTAATTTACCCTTTGCTGGGGCGATGTCTTGACCGCGTTTAATCATATTTTCTCCTCAAATCGGTGGATAGTTTCGGGCGCTATACCATGCAAAAAAAAGGAAAGTAAACCGCATTTTTAGCAACTTTTTAGTTCTATTGCCGAAAATACTCTTAGAGTAAGGTTAGAAGGATATATTTATGAAAGGCATTAGCCCTTTAAAAACTGAATTAATTGAGAAACTCGAAGAATTTGCACGTAAGGTAAATCAAACCGCGCAGCATGTGATTATTCAAGATCCGCCAGCTTTTGCTGAGCAAATCCGTCAAAAAGGCTTGGAATTACTGGGTATTTTGAAATCTAGTTTATTTAAAGAAAAAGCACGCATCAGTCGGCCGGAATATTACAAAACTCGCGTACGTAAGCGGGTGAGTGAAAATTTGGCAGAATGCTATCAATCCGATGAGTTTGTGGAGATCGTGACCAATCGCTTGATTGCCGCAGCTCAAGAGGACAAATCTTATCGTCGAATGTTGGGACTGGAAGAGTTTTAACTCTTTTTCTTTCTGCCCCCCAATTTAAAATTTTTAACTTCAAGCTAAGCGATACTGAATCGCCTCCGTAATACTTGATGGAGAAATCTTTTCTTCGCTTTTTAAGTCTGCGATTGTTCGTGCAACTTTTAAGGTGCGATCAAAGGCGCGGGCGGAGAGTTTCATTTTTTTCATCGCTAATTCTAAAATCTCTTCCGTTTGTTTGTCTAAAACACAGGTTTCTTTGATCTCTGAAGGACTCATTTGAGAATTGAAGAGCAGTCCTTTTTCATGAAGTCGCTTCTTCTGTTTGTCTAGCGCCTCTAAAACTCTTGCTCGAATTTGGTTTGAACTTTCTTCAAGATGATTTTGAGTAAGTTCTGCAAAAGAGACGGGAGGTACTTCTACCCGTAAATCCATACGGTCAAGTAGGGGACCCGAGATTTTTGTTTGGTAACGTTTCAGTTGAGAGATTGTGCAAGTGCATGCTTGTTGTCGGTTGCCATAATGCCCACACGGGCATGGATTCATCGCTGTGACTAATAGAAAACGGGCAGGATAGGTAATGGATTGAAGTGCTCGAGCAATGGTCACATGTCCACTTTCAATCGGTTGACGAAGAGATTCTAAAACGTTGCGGTGAAATTCGGTAAGCTCGTCTAAAAATAAAACCCCATTATGAGCAAGAGAGGCTTCTCCAGGTTTCGGATGAGTGCCGCCTCCAATCAGCCCTGCATCGGAAATGGTGTGGTGTGGCGCCCGAAAGGGGCGTTGATTTAAAAGTTGTGAGCCAGGATTCATACCCATTAAACTGTAAACTTTGGTAGTGGTGAGAGCCTCTTCAAACTCCATTTCAGGAAGAATAGATGGGAGCCTCGAGGCAAGCATTGTTTTTCCGGTGCCTGGTGGCCCTACTAAGAGGACATTATGAAACCCAGCTGCTGCGATTTCTAAAGCGCGTTTGGCATAGGCCTGGCCTTTGACTTCGGCATAATCAAGACTACGAGAAGATTTTTTGAGCTTAGGAGATTTTAAAATCGGGATAGGAATAGTTTTACCAAGCGAAAAAAATTCCACAACTTCGGGTAAATGATTTACCCCGTGCACTTCGATTTCTTTGACGATGGCCGCTTCGAAATAATTCCCTGCAGGGAGAATGATTCCTTTTTTACCCAGTTTGCGTGCGAGTAGGGCAATCGAAAGCGCACCACGAATTTTACGAAGCTTACCCGTGAGAGACAATTCCCCAACAATCAAATAATCGTGAAGGCTTTTTGCCGATACAAGTCCCGCAGCAGCCAGTAATCCCATCGCGATGGGAAGATCGTAGGCGGTTCCTTCTTTTTTAATGTCTGCGGGAGCCAGGTTAATCGTGATCCGTCGATAAGGAAATTCGTAGGCACAATTGTGGACGGCAGAGATGACTCGGTCTTTGCTTTCTTTGACGGCTGATTCTGGTAATCCCACGGTATTCCAGGTGGGCAGTCCAAGACTAATATTTACTTCTACCTCGATCGGATAAGCATCAATCCCGACAAGGCCTGCGGAGTAGAGGTGACTAAAGAGAGAAGACATATCCTGTTGTATGAGCAAATCAGGTGCCAAAGCTTTAAACGCATCAAAATTCTTTTAAAATAGTAAAGAAGAGGGAGAGATAAAAAGAAGGTCCGGAAATCAAACTCTTTGAGTTCGAAAATCGGACGCTGTTTATTTCTATTGTCTATTAATTTTGCGATCTTAGTCGGATTTTAAAAAGGAGATTACTTTTTATGCGCTTCAAGATAGCGCTCGGCATCGAGTGCTGCTTGGCAGCCCATGCCTGCAGCAGTAATCGCTTGACGGTAAACATGGTCGACACAGTCTCCCGCCGCAAAGACCCCTTCAATATTGGTCTGGGTGCCTTTTTGAGTGAGGATGTATCCTTGATCGTCACAAGCAAGGTCGGGCCTAAAAGCAGCGGTGTTAGGAGTGTGACCAATCGCAACAAAAACTCCATCAATTTTAAGCTCTTTTGTTTCGTTTGTTTTTAAATTTTGCAGGATGGCGGCTTCGACGTTTCCTTTGGAAACATCTTTAAGATCAACGATGGTACTGTCCCAAATAAACTCAATTTTTGGGTTTTTAAAAGCTCTTTCTTGCATAATTTTACTGGCTCTTAAAGAATCGCGTCGATGCACCACATAAACTTTTTTGGCAAATTTTGTTAAAAAGTTTGCCTCTTCCATGGCTGAATCTCCGCCCCCGACAACGATGAGATCGGCGTTTTTAAAGAAAGCTCCATCGCATGTGGCGCACGTTGAAACGCCGCGTCCCATGAGTTGCTTTTCTGCCGGAATGCCAATTAATTTTGGGGCAGCACCGGTTCCAATAATCACGGTATGCGCTTGAAGCTCTTGTCCACTTGAAAGCTTAATTTTTTTCAAAGGTTCTTTGAGGGCTACTTTTTCGACTTGATCAAAAATAAATTGAGTCCCAAAGCGCTCGGCTTGTTTTCGCATGCGATCCATGAGTTCTGGGCCCATAATTCCTTCAGGAAATCCCGGAAAATTTTCAACATCGGTAGTTGTTGTAAGTTGACCCCCCGGTTGAGTGCCGTCGATCACCAAAGGATTTAAGTTTGCTCGAGCCGCATAGACGGCAGCAGTAAGGCCTGCAGCGCCAGAACCGATGATGAGTAACTCCTGAACATTTTGAGACATAAATTAAGAGCAAGTGATAAATTATAAATCGTCAGTCCTAATAATTAAGCACCGACAATCTATGACTTACGACTTAAGTTAAAAGGGAATATCATCCTCAGTCATGGTAGAAGGAGGGGGTGGTGATTTGGCTTCAGTATAAGTTTTACCGCGCTCAGCGCCGCCGGGTGCGGTCCCTAAAAATTGAACAGTAGTTGCGACAACTTCAGTGGTATAGCGTTTGTTTCCCTCTTTGTCATTCCATTCGCGAGTTTGCAACCGGCCTTCTACATAGACGGGCCTTCCTTTTTTAAGGTACTCTCCACAGTTCTCAGCTTGTTTTCCCCAAACAACGATTTTGTGCCACTCTGTACGTTCTTGATCTTGGCCATTTTTATCTTTCCAACTTTCGTTGGTTGCAATGTTGAAATTCGCAACTGCGGATCCACTAGGAGTATAACGTACTTCGGGATCAGTTCCGAGGTTGCCGATAAGAATTACTTTGTTAACGCTGGCCATAAGCGCTCCTTTTTTCGATAGATCTTCAATGGACTAAGCTAGATCTTATTTTTTGAGTTCTTCTTAAGAACTAATGCTTCGTTAGGCTTTCTGTCAAGGATTCCTCAAAGGAAGAGGGGGGGGCTCTATAAATTCAGGTTCGGGAGGTTTCAGAAAATAAGTTTGTCGTTTATCCTTTTCAAGGATCATTTTTGTTTCAGAATTTGAACACGGTTGACTTTCCGCACGCACTTCAAAGCGAAATTCCCGTTCGGCAAAATTGGTTTTGCTCACACACACGGGTTCTTGGGCCTGCACACAAGAGAAAATTAAAAAGAAGACAAAGAAAAATAAAATCCTCATGGAAAATCTTCTCCCATTTTTTCAAAACATTGTTCCAATAACTCCGATCCTCCCAATTGTTGCTCACAATAGGTTCGAGCTCCAATCGAAGCAGACTCACAACTTTGTTTTTCAGCAGAAGACGTAATCTCGCCCAGATAACGACGCTTCTCATAAGGAGTCCCAAAAATTTCATCAGGGATTAATTTAAGACAAGTAAAATGCCAGAGTTTATGGTTAGACGTTCCACCGCGCGCTTGCCACTCTAGCTTTAAGGGAGGAAAAAAGGATTGTTTGGGCATTAAGGGAAAAAGCGCCAAGGATCCTAGCGGATTTTTTCCAACGATTAATTGATGTCGGATTTCCTCTTTTGGACAAGCTTCATCGATGGGAATTGAGTGCACAGAAAGAATAAGAGTAGAATTAGAATCCGCTGTTTTTACGCAAACGGTGCGGCTTGTGATTTGTTTTTCGGGAGCATAATCGTCATTCCAAGCAAAAAGGGTAGTACAGAAGAGAGTTGGGATAAGACCCAGGATGAAAAAGAGTTTGCATTGTTTGAGCAAAACTACCATAAATTAGTTGCCAGTTGCCAGTTGCCAGTTGCCAGGTGCCAGTTGCCAGTTGCCAGTTGCCAT
>CAYWGE010000078.1:0-7820 GCA_964457215.1 uncultured Pseudomonadota bacterium | reverse complement strand
AGAAGCAAAAGCTTCTATTCGTTTTAGTTTGTCGAAATATAACACAGAAGAAGAAGTGGACTGCGTTTTGGATATTTTACCTGGAATAGTCAAAAAGTTGAGGAAATGAAATAAGAAGCAGGAAGCAAGACGCATGATTTTTCATGTTTCCTGTTTCTTGCTTCCTGCTTCGATCTTGTTATGAAAATCATTTGTGCCATGAGTGGAGGGGTTGATTCGTCAGTTGCTGCTTTATTGCTGAAGCAGGCAGGCCATGAGGTCATCGGTGTGTCCATGAAACTTCGTGATATGCCCGCTGATCCCAATGTCAAAACAAGTGGTTGTTGCTCGGTCGAAGATTTTAACGATGCACGCCGCATCTGCGATGCCCTGGAAATGCCGTTTTATGCGATGAATTTTAAGAAGGCTTTCGAAGAAAAGGTGATTCATCCTTTTGTTTCGGAATATCTTATGGGTCGTACGCCCAATCCTTGTGTGCTTTGTAATTCTGAAATTAAATTTGATGCCTTTTTGGCGAAGGCAGAAGAGTTAGGAGCCGATGCGGTTGCGACCGGCCATTATGCGCAAATTCAGAAAGACGAAAAAGGAAATTGGCATCTTTTGAAGGGAAAAGATCCTAAAAAAGATCAAACTTATTTTTTATTTTCGTTAGGGCAAAAAGAACTCTCTCGTATTTTATTTCCGGTAGGACATCTTCTAAAAGAAGAAGTGCGTGCGATAGCGAGAGAGTTTGATTTAAAAACAAAAGATAAGCCGGAGAGCCAAGAAATTTGTTTTGTGCCAAATGATGATCCAGGAGCCTTCATCGAAAAATATACCCAAGGCAATGCTTCGCCAGCTGGAGATTTTGTGGACGAAGACGGAAAGGTTTTGGGTAAGCACCGTGGAGTTCATTGTTACACCCTAGGGCAGCGTCGTGGGATTCAAGTCGCGATGGGAAAACGTTTTTATGTGAAATCGATCGATGCAAAAACCCAGCAAATTGTTTTGGCCGAAGATTTTGCCCTCTATCAGTCGGCGCTTCTCGCAAAAAACGTAACTTGGGTAGTCGGGCAATCACCTCAAGAAAAGATTCAGGCTAAAATCCGCTACCGGCATGCTGCCGAAGATTGCGAAGTTTTATCTCATGAAGAAGGGTGGGAAGTAAGATTTGCAGAGCCTCAGCGTGCGATTACTCCAGGGCAAGCCATTGTCTTTTATCAGGATGAAAAAGTCTTGGGGGGTGGGTGGATTGAGCGAGCTCTCCTTTAGTAAAATAATTTGTATGCAAAAAACCGTCGCAATTTCAACTATGGGGTGTCGGGCTAATCAAGCCGATTCAGCTGCGCTCGAGGGAATCTTGGCTCAAGAAGGATGGCGCTTGGTTGATTTTGATTCGGTTGCAGATGCTTATATTTTGAATACCTGTACGGTCACAAATAACGCCGATCAAGAAGCCCGTTATCTCATTCGTCGTGCCCATCGTAAAAATCCTGAGGCAAGTATTATTGTCACGGGTTGCTCGGCGCAAACTAACCCCAAAGCATTGGCACAAGTTGAGGGAGTTTCTTTTGTAGTGGGCAATACCCAAAAATCTTCTATTTTAGATTATCTCAAAAAAGCCAAACCTCTCGTGCCCGAAATCATCGTGAAAGATATTTTTCAAGAAGAGGCCATTTTTACCTCTGACTTTGCCACCTATTCGAAAAACACCCGCGCTTTTGTAAAAGTGCAAGACGGCTGTAATCAAATGTGTAGTTATTGCGTGATTCCTTTTGCTCGCGGAAAGAATCGTAGTCTTGCTCCAGATAAGATTTTGCAAGAGCTTTATCGCCTCAAAGAAAAAGGATTTTTAGAGGCTGTTTTAACCGGGATTCACATTGGAACTTACGGCGTTGATTTAGAAGAAAAGAGCTCTCTTTTGGCTTTAATGCGAAGAATTGAAGAGGAGAGTCCCATTCACCGAGTGCGGATCTCTTCGATTGATCCTGAAGAAGTTAGTAGTGAAATGGTGGATTTTTTAGAGGAATCTAAAGTCTTTTGTGCCCATCTTCATATTCCCGTGCAAAGCGGTGATAACGAAATTTTAAAATTAATGCGTAGGCGCTACAGCGCTGAAGAGTTTCTAGATTTAAGCCTTAAGCTCAAAGAAAAAATCCCCGAGATTTGTTTAGGTACCGATATTATGCCGGGTTTTCCTTATGAAGATGAGGAGCGTTTTGAGAAAAGCTTTCAGCTTCTCGAGAAAAGTCCTATCGATTATTTGCATGTCTTTCCTTATTCGGCAAAAGACAAAACTCGAGCAGCGCTTTTTCAATCTCAAGTCCCTGTTTCTGTAAAACGAGAGCGTGTAAAGCGGCTAACAGACCTGTCTCAAGCCAAGAAAGAAAATTTTTATCAAAGAGCTTTAGGCCATACCCAAGAAGTAATCTTAGAAGAAAAAGTGGGAGATGAATGGATGAAAGGAACAAGTCGCAATTATTTGCCTGTTTGTATTCCAATTACTGGAGACGTTGAGGAACCTTTAAAAGGAAAGCTTGTCTTCGCACAAATATCTCGCTACGATCATCGCCATGTTTTTTCGGAAAATTTCTCGAGAAGATAAAAAACGCTTAAAAGCGCTTGAAAAGTTGCTGGGCTTTCGATTTCGCAACCGAGAGCTACTCAAGCAAGCCTTAACGCATAAATCGTTTGCCAATGAAAAACGCATGGCGGCAACTGCTCATAATGAGCGACTTGAGTTTTTAGGCGATGCGGTTTTAGAGCTGGTAGTTTCTCACGTTTTGATGACTTCTTACCCAGAAGCTCCCGAGGGTGAGCTTTCTAAGCTTCGTGCCGCGATGGTGAATGAAAAAACTTTAGCCTCGATGGCAAAATCAGTGGGAATTGGGGAGAATCTTTATCTAGGAAAAGGTGAAGAGATAGGGCAGGGGCGTGAAAAGCCTTCGTTGCTTTCTGATGCTTACGAAGCCGTTTTGGGAGCTCTTTATGTTGATCGGGGTTTTCCAAAAACGTTTAAGCTTCTTAAAAAACAGGTAAACACTTTGCTCGAGATGGTGACTTTAGGTGGTTTTTACACGGATTATAAAACTCAGCTTCAAGAACGGGCTCAAAATCTTTTTAAAAGTGTTCCGCGCTACCGCATGGTGGATCAATCGGGCCCCGATCACGATAAAACATTTCGAGTAGAAATTATGATTAATAAAGAGATCTATGGTTTGGGAGAGGGTAAAAGTAAAAAAGATGCCGAGCAAAATGCTGCAAAAATTGCATTAGAAGAGCTCGAAAAGAAAAAATTGTGTGTTGTGAGCGAGGCCCTATGAGCGAGCCGTCTGGATTTAAATCAGGCTATATTGCCATTTTAGGTGCCCCCAATGTGGGGAAATCCACACTGCTCAATGCCTTGGTCGGTCAAAAAGTTGCGATTGTTTCTTCAAAACCACAAACCACACGTCAAAAAATATTAGGAATTTTAAATCAAGCCGAAGGTCAGCTTTTATTCTTAGATACTCCGGGTTTACATCAAACCAGTAAACGTTTGAATGAATTAATGGTCGAAGAAGCCAACCGCGCCTTGGGTGAGGCGGATCTAATTTATTATGTAGTGGAGGCGGGCTTGCCCAAAGAGAGTGATTTATTTTTTGTTAGAAAAATAGAAGAGGCCCGAAAAAAATATTTTCTCATCATCAATAAAGTCGACCAAATTCAAAAATTGCAGCTTCTCCCTTGTATTGAAGCCTGGAAAAATAAGGTGCATCCCGAAGAAATCTTTTTACTCTCTGCTCTGAAAGCGCACGGTGTTCTAGATTTAATTAAACCCAGCTTAAAATATCTTCCGGAAGGCCCGGTTTATTATCCGGCCGATCAGGTGACAGACCGGGACATGCGTTTTTTGTGTGCCGAAATCATTCGTGAGAAGCTTTTTGAAGCAACTCATCAAGAAATCCCTTATTCATTAGCGGTGGTGATCGAAGAATATAAAGAAGAAGAAAAAATCGATCGAATTAGTGCGACGATTTATGTGGAGAAAGATTCTCAAAAGCCGATTGTAGTAGGTAAAAAAGGGGCCATGCTCAAAAGAATAGGCCAAGCAGCGCGTGAAGAAATCGAAGATTTAAATCAAAAGAAGGTTTTTTTGACTTTGTTCGTCAAAGTCGTCAAAGATTGGACCAAGCAAGAATCTTATCTCAAAGAATTGGGCTATACTAACAGAACCGTTTAATCGGTGCCCGAGAGGGAGTAGCGCCGGTAGGTTAGTACTTGAAGTCCATATCTGTAATGCAATCTGTGGACTTCACAATAAAAATTCTTAACGTTTTGTTTTCTGGATTGTCGATATCTTCTCCATTCCACCCTTGTGAAAATCAAACTTGAGTTTCGCTCCGTTTCTTCTTAAGAAAACCCATGCTGCAAGATCAGGCAAATCTCACTCCCATGATTCGTCAGTACCTGGATATTAAGAAAGATTACCAGGATTCTATTTTATTTTTCCGCATGGGAGATTTCTATGAGATGTTTTTTGAAGATGCCCTCAAAGCCTCTCCCATCTTAGAAATCGCGTTGACGAGTCGTAATAAAGGTGAAGGTAATGCCATTCCTCTCTGCGGAGTTCCGCATCATTCGGCTACTAGTTATGTGGCCCGTCTCATCCAAGCAGGCTTAAAAGTAGCTATTTGCGAGCAGGTCGAAGATCCTCAAAGTGCCAAAGGAATTGTAAAGCGTGAAGTAGTGAGGGTGATCACGCCTGGAGTAGTATTAGAGGCCGAATCACTCGATGCAAAAACTAATAATTATCTTGCCTCTTTAAGTATTCATCAAGATCAAGTGGGCTTAAGCTTGGTAGATATTTCAACCGGCGAGATGCAAGTCGGCTTTTATGCAAACCGAGAATCTTTTTTGTCGGAATTTAACCGTAAAGAACCCCGTGAAATTTTGTGTTCAGAAAAAGACGCCCAGCATCCTTTTATTTTAAATCTTAAAAATCATTTTCCAGCAGCCATTTTTTACACCTATGATTTTTCTTCGCCAGCCCCAAGTATTCTCGAAGGATTTTCGGCGCGTTTTCAAGACGCCTGGAAAAATTTAGGTCTCGAGAAAATCTCTTCTTTAGCAGAGCATGCCTCTTTACGATTACTTTCTTATCTGCACAAAACCTTAAAAAATGAGGCGGGGCATCTGCACCAAGTGCATTGGGTAGAAGAGGGGACTCACCTTTTGTTGGATGCCGCGACGATTCGTAATTTGGAGCTTATTAAAAATCGTCAAGATGGGAACAGTTGGGGAACTCTCCTTCAAGTTTTAGATAAAACCAAAACACCGATGGGTGGACGCTTACTGAAGAAGTGGATTTTATATCCGTTGATGTCTCTCCCCTTAATTAAAATACGGCAACAAGCCCAAGAAGAACTGATTGAAAATACTCTTTTAAAAGCAAAACTCCGTGAAATTTTGGCGCAGGTCGTCGATCTTGAACGCCAAAATGCGCGAGTGGCGACTGGCATTGCACATGCCCGCGATTTGTTTGCGATTGGCAGAACCTTAGCTCTTTTTCCGCAGGTTAGGGAATTTTTACAAAAACTGAACTCTCCTTTTTTCAAAAATCTTTTAGAATCTTGGCAAGATTTGACCGCGCTTTCTGAGAAAATCTTAAAAACACTCCGCGAAGAGCTTCCTTTAAGTATTCGTGAAGGGAATCTTCTTCAAAGAGGGGTCTTGGCCGAACTAGATGAACTGCACGACATTTTGCACGATGGAAAAAGTGTTTTGGCTAAAATGGAAACAGAAGAGCGTGCAGCAACCGGAATCCATAACTTAAAACTTCGTTATAACCGCGTGTTTGGCTATTATTTAGAAGTTCCTCAATCGAAGGCGGCAAATGTGCCTGCACACTATCTACGAAAGCAGACTTTGGTGAATGCCGAGCGTTTTATCACGCCAGAGCTTAAACGGTATGAGGAGAAGGTATTAGGTGCCGAAGAAAAAATCCGGCACTTAGAATATGAGCTTTTCATTCAACTTCGAACAGAAGTCTCAAAATTTTCTCACGAAATTTCTCAAATGGCCCATTTGATCGCAAAGCTCGATGTGATTATTTCGCTGGCCGAAGTGGCCGAAGAAAATAATTATATTTGTCCAGAATTTAAAAACGGCGAAGAGTATTTGCTCGAAGAATCTAGGCATCCGGTCCTTGAAAAATTATTTCCAGAGAATCGCTTTGTGCCGAATGATATTAGCTTAAATACGCAGGATTCACGTCTTCTCTTGATTACAGGGCCGAATATGGCCGGTAAATCAACGGTTTTAAGACAGGTAGCTGTTTTGGCCCTCATGGCGCATATGGGAGCCTTTGTGCCGGCGAAGCGGGCAGTTTTAGGATTGATGGACCGAATCTTTACCCGGATTGGGGCCTCGGATAATTTATCTAAAAACCAATCCACTTTTTGGGTCGAAATGGAAGAAACCGCGACCATTTTAAATTCCGCTACCCAGAAAAGTTTAGTCATTTTAGATGAGATCGGGCGTGGCACATCTACCTATGATGGGCTCTCGATCGCTTGGGCGGTTGCAGAACATTTACATGATCAGATTCAGGCTAAAACACTTTTTGCCACGCATTACCACGAGCTCACCCAACTCGAATCCGAAAAAAACGGGGTGCGTAATTTTCATGTGGCAGTAAAAGAGTGGGAAGGGCAAATTCTCTTTTTATACCGGCTCCTTGAAGGAGGGGTCAGCCGAAGTTATGGCATCCAAGTGGCGTCGTTGGCTGGAATCCCGCCATCAGTCACCGCACGCGCCAAGACTATTTTGAAAGATCTACAAGAAAAAGGATCTTCTCCCAGTTTTAGCTTAAGTAATCAAATTCCTCTTTTTGAAAGTGGAAATGAAAGAGTTCTTGAGGAAATTCGCCATTTGCCGCTTGACAGTATGACCCCAATTGCGGCCATACAATTTCTCTATGATCTTCAAAAGAAAATCTAACCCTGCTGCCAAGCAAATTGATGTGTTAGAAGAAATACCCCCTGAGCTCGAGGTTTATCGTATTCCTTTTAAAATAGGAGAATCGCTCGTTGAGTCGGCTAAACAATATTTGAGCACCTGCCGGGAGCAACTTCAAAAACTCCATGCCGAGCGTGCTCCTGCTTCTTTAATTCTGAATCTGAATTCTCTTTATAAAGATGATTTAATTAAAACTTTGTTCGAAAGAACTTTGTGGTTGTTTCAAGAAACCCATCCCGGTGAATCTATAAAGCTCTCGGTTCTAGCGCTTGGTGGTTATGGTCGTCAGGAGATGAATGTTTTCTCAGATATCGATCTTCTCTTTGTTTACGAAAATAAACCCGAAGAATTTTTAAATGCGCTTACCGATTCAATCCTCTATGTGCTTTGGGATTGCGGACTCGAGGTAGGCCATGCCTCGCGTAGTATCAAAGAATGCCGTAAAATGATGGAACAAGATGTAACGATCTTAACAAGCTTACTGGATGCACGCTATCTCGCTGGTGATATGCAAATCGCATCAGAGCTTTTAAATGCTGTTCGGGAGCAAATCAAAAACAAAAACATCATCAAACTTTTTGTAGAAGGCAAGCAGCAAGAAAAACAAGATCGCTTAAAACGTTTTGGGGGATCCGTTTATATTCTTGAGCCCAATGTAAAGGAAAGTGAGGGCGCATTAAGAGATTTTCATTTGTTGCTTTGGTATGCCAAGGTTTTTTCTCAGTTTTCTCGTCTCGAGGATTTGGTAACTCATAATGTAATCACAGCTGAGTCTTTGCAGGAGCTTTACCGCGCGCGCGATTTTTTATGGCAAGTTCGCAATGCCATTCATTTTAGGACTC
>CAYWGE010000077.1:0-7902 GCA_964457215.1 uncultured Pseudomonadota bacterium | reverse complement strand
TCCCGGCGGCTTCGATAAAGGTGTCGCGGGCTTTTTCAAAACTTTCTTCTTTTTTTTCTTGAAGTTTGAGAAGCATAGAATTTACTGACCCCAACCCCTAATTTATTATAATAAATTGGGGTAGTACTAAAGGGCCGATTGACAGTCCTCTCGGACTATCATTATAAATAACGACCCTGTTTGTATGGGGTAACACGAGTTATCTGAATGTGTCAATTAATCCACTGGAGGGTTAAAGCAAATGAGTAAAGGCCCCATTAGTCAGTTTATTAAACATCATTATCGTCATTTTAACGCCGCAGCCTTAGTCGATGCCGCCGAAGGATACCGTAAGCATTTAGATGAAAATGGCAAAATGATGATCACTTTAGCCGGTGCCATGAGCACCGCGGAACTTGGTGTTTCACTGGCCGAGATGATTCGCCAGGATAAAGTTCAGATCATTAGCTGCACCGGAGCTAATCTTGAAGAAGATTTAATGAACTTAGTGGCTCACGATCATTATAAAAGAATTCCTCATTACCGAGATCTTACACCAACCGATGAATGGAACTTGCTCGAGCAAGGGCTAAACCGGGTGACGGATACTTGTATTCCCGAAGAAGAAGCGTTTCGCTGCTTGCAGAAACACATTCACGCCCTTTGGAAAAAAGCCAACGACGAGAACAAACGTTTTTTCCCGCACGAGTTTATGTTTGAAATGATTCAAAGTGGAGTTCTAAAACAATATTATCAAATTGATCCGAAAGACAGTTGGATGATCGCCGCGGCAGAAAAGAAACTTCCCATTATAGTCGGAGGTTGGGAAGATTCGACGCTCGGAAATATTTTCGCCTCATACGTCATCAAAGAAGAGATTAAAGCCACCACAATGAAAAGTGGCATCGAATACATGGTTTTTTTATCGGATTGGTATCGCAAAAATTCTTCAGGCAAAGGCGTTGGTTTTTTTCAGATTGGCGGAGGCATCGCTGGCGACTTTCCGATTTGTGTAGTTCCAATGATGTATCAAGATCTTGAATGGCACGATGTGCCCTTTTGGAGTTACTTCTGCCAAATTTCGGATTCTACCACTTCATATGGTTCTTATTCAGGCGCGATTCCCAACGAAAAAATTACATGGGGCAAACTGGGCATTGAAACACCCAAGTTTATTGTAGAATCCGATGCTACAATTGTAGCCCCTTTGGTTTTTGCTTATGTGTTGGGGTGGTAATCGTGAATTACCGACACTGAAAGCCAGCCCCTTGCGGAGTACAAGTCATACCTCCCGGCACCCGTTTCATGATGGGGATGGCTCGGTCATAAGCCCAATAAAAACATTGAAGGGTCGGCGCTCCGCCGATGTTGGCGACTTGAGCATTTTGAAATCGTCCCACTTGAGGAGTTTCCCACCAGTCTGAAGGAACACCACTGGTAATCCGCGCTTCGATTTGAGTCACGGGGCAAGGAATAAATTGGGGAGCACTTCCACTCGAAGGTAATTCTTTATAATTTTGTCCTGCTTGCGTAGGAGGAGCGGCATAAGGTTGAGGGTTTTGATTTTTAGCAGCATTGTCGAGTTGCTTCACCTGAGCTTCTTTATCCTGAGCCGCTTTTTCTTGGGCAGCTTTATCATAGCCTTGAGTATATGCACCCGGGCTTAAACAAAAAGTTACCAACACCATCGATAAAACGAAAATAATTTTGTTCATGAAAAGGTCCCCTTCTCTTTACAGTTTTGTATTTTATTAACTTCAAATAATATCTTATCAAATTCTTCAGGCTCAAACCAGACAATCTCATTATCCGCTCTAAACCACGTCATTTGCTGCTTTGCAAACGCACGGGTCTGTTTTTGGATCTCTTCAATGGCTTTTTCTAAAGGAATTTCTTCTTTTAAATGCCGTGCCAGGATCGAATAACCTAAGGCTTGGGTTCGAGAATGGATCAAGTCATGACCACTCTCCAGCAGACCTTTTACTTCTTCTAACCACCCCTCTTCCACCATTCTTAAAACTCTTTCATCGATGCGCTGGTTGAGAATTTCGCGCGGAAGTTGAAGGCCAATTTTTAGAGCTTCGTACCGTGTTTGCTTAAATTGGTGGGACTCCGCTAGGGTTGAAGGTTTTTGACCTGTCAGGTGGATGATTTCTAGGGCACGAATAATTCGCGTGCTATCATTGGGATGAATTTGTGCTGCTCGCTTTGCATCTCGTTTTTGAAGTTCTTCATATAAAGAAGAAAGACCCTGCTTGCGAATACGAACTTCTAATGCTTGCCGAAAATTCTCATCACGACCGGGAGCCTCCATAAATCCATGCATCAGAGTCTTGAGGTAAAGACCGGTCCCTCCACATACAATTGGGATCTTCTTTTTGGACAAAATTTCTTCGATTGCCTTGTCTGCCAAACTTGCAAAACGAGCGGCATCAAAAATTTCTCCAAATTCTGCCACATCAATGAGATGATGCGGAATTTCTCGTTGTTCTTGCAGAGTAGGCTTAGCAGTGCCAATATCAAATCCTCTCAGTACAGTTTGCGAATCAGCAGCAATAATCTCTCCGGATAATTCTTTGGCGAGTTGAAGGGCGATTTTGCTTTTTCCAACGGCGGTAGGACCACAAATCAAAATAATCTTTTTTTTTGAATCCATCACACAATTCTCTTGAACCATTTTTCAACTTCTCGAAATGAAATTTGCACCATCACGGGCCGCCCATGAGGACAATGATAATTTCGTGCATCTTCATCTAAATCTTGGAGCAACGCCTCCATCTCTTGAATCGAGAGACTATCTCCGGCGCGAATTTGTCGGTGGCACGCCATCGTTGCAAAAAGCTCCTCGGTTCTTTCTTGTAAATGAGAGGTATTCCCATTCACTTTCAAATCATCCAGAATATCTCGAATCAAAGCATGCACATCAATTTCTCCGAGTAAACTGGGCAAAGCCTTGACCAAAAAAGTCGTGGGGCCGAATTCTTCGAGAATCAATCCCATTTTTTCAAATTGAGCAAGCTCGGGAAGCAACAGTTCTTTTTCACGTTCTTCTAGTTCAAAGCTAAAAGGAACTAAAAGTACCTGGGTAGGGACGTTTTGAGTGAGGTAAGCTTCACGAAGTTTCTCAAAACCAATACGTTCATGGGCTGCGTGTTGGTCAATCAAGACAAGGTGTTCCTCACTTTCACAAACAACATAAGTTTTTTTGAGCTGACCTAAGACCCGGAGCAGACCAAAAGGAAGCTTTCCTACTTGTGAAAAATGAGCCGTATTTTTCAAAGGCTGGTAAGTTTGCTCAAACCAACTGCTATTATCAGAACTAAAATCTTGTGGCGGAGTATAGGAAGGAGCGGAAAAAGAAAAAGGTGAAGAAGAAGAAGGAATTGAAGTCGTCGTCTCTCTTGGAATAAACTCAGCTCTTTTTTCTCTAGCCCAAGGGGCAGAGGCCATTTTTGAAGAGAGTGTCTGAACAATAAATTCATGTACCACTTGAGGCTGCACAAACCTAACCTCTCGCTTCGCCGGATGCACATTCACATCGACCGATTGAGGAGGCATTTGCAAAAATAAAACGGCTGCTGGGTATTGATCCTGCATCAAAAAATTTCGATACCCCTTTAAAACCGCATGATGAATCAAACGATCCTTGATAAAACGTCCGTTCAAGAAAAAATACATTTGAGTCGCCTGAGAACGACTTAAAGAAGGATGTCCTACAAACCCTTTAAGTAAGATTCCGTTTCTTTCTTCGGAAATCGCGTAAAAACCTTCCGCGAGTTCGGCTCCAAACACCTCAAGCAATCGAGCATTCATTCCACGTTTTAAATAACGAATTTTTTCTTTTCCTTGATGATGCACCACGAATTGAACTTCGGGATAAGCTAAAGCCATGGCGGTAACGTAATCTTGTATATGTCCCCATTCGGTTTCATTAGATTTTAGAAATTTAAGGCGAGCCGGGGTATTAAAGAATAGGTCCCGTATCTCTACTGTTGTACCTTGAGGATGAGCTTTTTCCTGACGAGAAAGAATCTTTCCCCCCTCCAGATTAATTTCGTAACCAATTCCCTGCTTATTTTCTTGAGAAGTACTTTGAAAAGAAAAACGAGAAATGGCAGCAATCGAAGGAATCGCTTCACCCCGAAATCCTAAAGTGGAAATATTCCACAAATCTTCTAAGCTAGAGATTTTAGAGGTCGCGTGGCGCTCTAAGGCAAGCTGAAGCTCGGTCGGATTCATACCGATACCATCATCTTGAATACGAATCAGTTTCTTACCGCCGTCTTCGATAAAAATATCTAAACGGCTTGCCCCTGCATCTAAGCTATTTTCAACAAGTTCTTTAACCACCGAGAAGGGGCGCTCAACGACCTCACCTGCTGCAATTTTTTCCGCCAAATCGGAAGGAAGTTTTTGAATACGGGAAATCATGGGTAGTTTGTAGTTATCAGTTACCAGTTGCTAGTCAAAGGAGGGATATCAAATAGTAAAACACCTCAACTGATAACTAGTAACTGATAACTGCTCACTGATCAGTAAAAGTGAATCCACTTCCGTCTTTGCGCAAAATGAGTTTTTTCTCAACTCCATTGTTAATGAGGACTTTATCTTTGACTAAAGGCGGGGCCGCATCGACTTCTACGCGGTATTCTCCTGTTCGGAGAGTGAGGGGTAAGGCTCCCACAGGACGATGGGCGATTTCTTGATTTTTGTAATCGTAAACGCGATAGTTAATTTTTAAGACTTCGGTCAGCGCAGAATAAAAATCATCTTCGCTTTGGATATTGAAGAATCTTCCTCCGGAGGCTGTGGCTAATTGCTTTAAATCGTTTTCTTCACGACTGCCCTGCATATCCAAACCAAATACATAAAGCTTGATGTTTAGTTTTTCTTTTTTCCAGCGTTCTATTTCTCCTACAGGGTTGCCACCGCAATTGTCAGAACCATCGGTAAAAAGTAAAACAACTTTTGAGCCAAATCCCATTTTTAAATCATTGCGAACTTTATCTAAAGCAAAACCCAGCGGACTAACACCCCGCGCCTCCAGTTTCGTGATGAGTTCGTTGCCTTTGGTACCCTCTAAAGGCTTAAGCGTCTGCAATAGAACAGAATCTTTACAATTTTGATGAAAGGCACGGTGTTCCGAGCCGTAAAGCCGAAGCGCAATTTGAGTTTGAGTAGAAATCTTCGGGCTGATTTGAAGCAAACCCTGTTTCACCAAAGCCATTTTAGTGGTTGAGCCAATTGAATTGTTCATACTTCGAGAAGTATCGATCAACCATTCCATATAATCCGGAGAAAGCACTGTGACTGTGCTTGGTGCGGCACCTGGCATACTCTCAGAGGGTGACCCTTCTCCTTCAAGCGCAACACTGAGCGTACCTGTCCCCACATTTACAATGACTGCATCACTACTGACTAAACCGTTTGAAAGATGTGCTCTAGCTTGAATAACATGTTGTCCTCCTTCAACATTCACATTATCCCACAAATATTTATAGGGAGCATCTTTCACTTCGCTTAACTTCTGACCATCCGCTAAAAACTCTACGCTCGCATGGGCATCCGGCGCAGCGGTTACCTCTACTTCTAAAGGAGTTAGATTACTTAAAAACTCTCCCGAAGCGGGGGAAGTGAAGTGTATACCCAAACCCGGTGCCACTTTTACTTTCACTTGTTCGCTCAAGGTAGAGCCATCGGTTAGATAGGCAATCGCTTGAATGGTATGCTCTCCCTCGGGAGAGGCCTCCCATGTATAAAGATAAGGCTCTGCACTCACCTCCCCTACTTTTTGATTATCTACTAAAAACTCCACTCGAGAGGGAGGAGGCCGAGTGGCCGAGATAGGATAAAAAGCTTCTAAATTAACAGAACCACTAATGGTATCGTCTGGAAGAGGACGAATAATACGAAAACCTAATCCCAGCTTGATATTGAGAGGGATTTCCTGACTAAACTCTCTTCCTTCTGCGGTACTCGCTACAATTTTTAAAGTTTGTTTGCCTTGGGGAATTTGGGTGGTGTCGAGTGGAAACTGAAAATCCGTTTGCCCTTCAGTAACAGAGCTTTCTTGTAATTTTTTATCTCCCACAAAAAGGCGAATCGTATTAATTTTTAAATCGGTAGCTCCGGTTAATTTAAACTGCAATGTCGTCGGCCCATTAATGTCTGCATTTTTTTGAGGAGAAACGATTTGAATTTGAAGTTGAGTAGTGGCGCTCCCGTGCTGAATTTGGTAGGCCCCTGCAGCTTCGGCAAAGAGCGAGAGAAGGCCAAAGGGAATATTATTTGAATTTTGAATCCCTAAACTAATTCCACCACTTTGTTCTGCGAAACTTTTAAGCGTGGGGGGAACCTGCGTATCACCGACCACTAATAAATAAGGATGAATTTTGAGTTGTTTCAATCGAGTGCTTAGAGAATTTAGCACTTCTTCAGAAAGAAAAACATCAGGACCAGTAATCCAAAATAAGAGTCTCTCACCCGAGGTGGTGCTCATATTCTTAAAAACGGCATCAAAACCAATTTGTAAATTGCGACTTCCTTGAGGCATCAAGCGGCCAAGGCGGTCATTTAAATCGCGGCTACTTTTAATCCAACCAGTCTCCACATTGTCTGCAAACGCAACCCACAATAATTTTTCTCGACTTGAAAAAAGGGCATAGACTTTTTGCAGTGCAATCTGCACAGCATTTAAACTGGCTGTCATGGAGGAAGAATGATCAATTAAAATAGCGACTGAACGATTGGGTAACATCTTTTTCTCATCAAAGCTCAGTTGCTTTAATTTTTCATTCGACCCACCAATCCAGAGCTCTAAATCTTTGCGAGTCAGAAAAGGGACAACACTTCCCCCTTCATCTCTCACCAAAAGACGAATGCTTTTGTTCTCAGGAGAAAAATAAGAGGCCATTTGATAACTTCTGGCTAAATCATTTAATCGTTCTTGATTGAGATTAACGGTAGCAATCTCCAAGGGTTCACGAATGAGCTCATTTTCGTAGACTGCGGTTTTTCCGACGCCCAGAGGAGTTTTTAAGAAAATCCCAAAAACACTAGGGATACGATGTTGGAAAAAAATCATATGTCCTAAAAGGACAAGCGCGAAAATGATTAAACAGGCTTCTTGAGAGCGGTGTTTCTCTAAAGAGTTTGCTCCTACAAAAATGCGAGTAAGGGAAAGTAAGCAAAAAATAGGCAATATTACATAGATTCCTAATCCCACGGGTCTTAAGGCATAAAAAGGAATCCATTTCCAAAAAGGAGTTCCCAGCAAGGTATCTTCTAAATGCCAGGATGCCGCACCTTTGAGAATAGGGAGAATATTTTCAATATAAGGAGAAATGGCAAACAGAAGGAAAACAACAAAAACAATTTTGATAAGCCGTGAAAAGCTACTCCTTAACCAAACATAAATTGCAAAACAGATAGAAAGAATAAAAATTATATTATAAAGCTCCGCAGGAAAAAAACGAAAAAGGCTAAAGGCTTCTCCATCCACACTTCCAAACTTCCAACTACTCCAACCCAACAAACTTAAAAGACCCAATATAGTAATTGGAATCGCCCAAGAAAACCTTCCCTGTCGAAGCACAAAAACTGCACTTAAAAATACAGCGAAGACCGTAAACAAAACATAAAAAATCGCCAAGGAACTACTCGAGGCCAAGCCCTCAATCGAAAGATCGACACACAATAATAATAAAAAAGTCCCAAAAAGAAATTCGAGCACTTTGAAAACAATCGATTGAATGGAAGAACTTTTAGCTGAATGAAAACGTGGACTAGATTTCTTTTTAATCGAAACCGCCTCTTTAGCACTCGCAGGCGGCACAGGGGGCGGAGAAATTTCCTCTACCGGGGCAGCAGCGGTTTCAGAGGGGGTACTTGCCAAGCTTGCCTGTTCTTCGGGTGAAAGTTCAA
>CAYWGE010000076.1:0-8012 GCA_964457215.1 uncultured Pseudomonadota bacterium | reverse complement strand
TGGGGCGTCGACAAGCGGTAAGTCACTGGATTTTGATTCCAGCATTCCCAGGTTCGAATCCTGGCGCCCCAATTTGTTCAACTTAGCAAAGCCAAGCTGAACTTCCGCCAAAGGCGGATCCGCCTTTGGCGGAAAAACCAAGGGGAGATCCTGTTCTCCCCCTGACTACCCCCATTAGTAAAAAGTATTTGCATTATAACTGGCCACTGACAACTGGCCACTGGGAACTGCCTTATGAAAGCATCGGAAAACATGCAGATTTTTAGCGGGAATGCGAACCGCCCTTTGGCAGAGGAAATTGCCAAGCATTTAGGGATTACTTTAGGTGATGCCCAAGTGAAGCGCTTCTCCGATGGAGAAATTTGGGTAGAAATTGATCAGAACGTACGAGGAAAACATGTTTTTGTTTTTCAGCCGACGTGTCCTCCCGCGAGCGAACATTTAATGGAGCTATTAATCATTATCGATGCCTTAAAGCGGGCTTCTGCAGATAGAATTACAGCTGTGATTCCGTATTATGGTTATGCAAGGCAAGACCGAAAAGTCCAGCCTCGCACACCCATCACTTCAAAACTTATTGCTGATTTAATTACGGCGGCGGGAGCAAACCGAATTTTGGCCATGGATTTACATGCTGGTCAAATCCAAGGGTTTTTTAATATTCCCTTTGATCATCTTTTTGCGACGCCCGTGTTGTTGGATTATATCCGCGAAAACTTAGCAAATGATCTAGTAATTGTTTCTCCGGATGCGGGAGGAACCGAGCGTGCCCGAGCTTATGCTAAACGTTTAGAGGCCAGTTTAGCGATGATCGATAAACGACGCTCGGCTCCCAATGTAAGCGAAGTGATGAATGTTATTGGAGAAGTAAAGGATAAAACCGCCATTATTGTGGATGATATTGTGGATACGGCCGGCACTCTAACTCAAGCCGCAGATGCCCTTAAAAAACAGGGGGCAAAAAAGGTATATGCGTGTATTAGTCATCCCGTTTTATCGGGTAAGGCGATTGAAAACATTGAAAAGTCATCTTTAGAGGCTTTAATCGTTACTAATACGATTCCCTTGACAGACAAGGCTAAAAAATGTTCGAAGATCAAAGTTTTATCAGTAGGTAAACTTTTGGCAGAGGCCATTTGGAGAATCGATAGCAACGATTCTGTTTCATCTTTATTTGTTTAGTTTTTTAATATTTAAGAGAGGCTTTTATGGAAATTACTCAATTATCTGTTGATGTTCGTACCCAGCAAGGCAAGGGAGGCGCCCGTAAAATAAGAGCGCGTGGGAAAATTCCTGCCATTCTTTATGGTAAAAATTCTGAGAATATTCTTTTGGAAGTTGATCCTAAATCCATGCAATTGGCGATTTCGGGAAGTTCCGGAGTGAATACTATTTTGGAAATGAATGTGCCTCAACAAGGCAAAATCACCGTAATGCTCAAAGATTATCAAGCAGATAATATCCGACGTCAATTTACCCATTTAGATTTTGTGCGAGTAGATTTAACGAAAAAGATTCAAGTGGATGTTCCGGTTGAGTTTGTAGGAAAAGCAGAGGGCGTAAAAGAGGGCGGAATTCTTGAAGTGATTCGCCGCGAAGTTCCTGTTATTTGTTTACCTACGGCGATTCCGAAGTCTATTGAAGTAGACGTAACTTCACTCAAAGTTGGAAGTTCCATTCATATTAATGATATTAAACTGCCCGCCGGTATTGAAATTCCACATGATGAAAACTTTACTGTGGTCTCGGTAGTGGCCCCTAAAGAAGAAGAGGCAACTCCAGCAGCCGCAGCCCCGACAGAACCTGAAGTTCTTACTGCTAAGAAACCTGCAGAAGGCGAAGATGCCAAGGCAGATGGAAAAGCAGATACTAAAAAGTCAGAAGGTAAAAAAGAAGGAAAATAGCTTTTTCCCACAAATGGGTTTGACCTCATTAAAGGTAGCTTCTTTAAGCTACCTTTAATTTTTTTCATGAAACTACTTGTTGGTTTAGGTAATCCAGGAAAAAAATACCAAGCAACGCGTCATAATGTTGGGTTTCAGTTGCTTGAGATTTTTGCTCAAGATTTAGGGGTAGAATTTAAGGGGCTCAAGTTTGATGCAGAGTGGGCAGAAACCGAAATAAAAGGCCAAAAAGTATGTTTGATACTCCCTCAAACTTATATGAACCGAAGTGGATTTTCGGTCGCTTCTTTTGTAAATTTTTTTAAAATTGATTTAGCTGATATCTTGGTAGCACATGATGAACTTGACTTTCCGGTAGGTAAAGTGAAGTTCGTTCGAGAGGGAGGGGCTGCCGGGCACCGAGGGGTAGGGTCGATTCAAGAGTGTGTGAGCTCTCAAAATTTTTGCCGTGTACGAATTGGAATTGGAAGACCCGAACGAAAAGAACAGGTACCGGATTTCGTCTTAAAACCCTTTCAGGACGAGGAAAATAAGATTCTTTTACCTGTTTTAAATCACACAAAAGAAGCTCTTGCTATTTGGGTCACAAACGGGTTAGACGCAGCACGCTCGTTTTTAGCAAACTTGAAATGAGCACTCTCTCAATTTAACTTGGTCTTTTTTGATAGAAAGGCCTTTTGAATAGTTTTTAACTATTCTAAAACCAAAAGGAGTCTTATGCGAGAATACGAAACGCTCTATCTTTTACAGCCTGATCTTTCGGCTGAACAAATCGAAGAAATTGGTAAAAAACTCAGCGACATCGTCGTGAACCACAAAGGCCAAGTTCTGACCCTCTTTAATTTGGGAAAAAGACGCTTAGCCTATCGTGTAGGTAAGCACCATCAAGGGGTTTATATTTATCTAAATTATTTAGCCTTAGGCTCAGTGGTGGCGGAGATCGAACGTATTTTGAAATACGACGATCGTGTTTTACGATTCATTACAGTTAAATTAGATGATGAAGTGAACGTTGAAGAGCGTGTAAAAGAAAAAAGAGAATTTACTCTGGCTACTTATGAAGACGCTCAAGAACGTTATCATAGTAATGAACATCACGAAGGTCCCAGCCTTTAATTGAAGGAGTTTACAATGGAATATCAATCTGATTACCAAAGAAAATCTGAAAATGGACAAGGATTCAAACGAAAGTTAGGACGTCGTAAGTCTTGCCGATTTTGTTCCGATAAAGATGCAAAAGTTGATTTTAAAAACGGTAAAACACTTTCTTTTTATATTAGTGAAACTGCTAAAGTCGTTCCCCGACGTATTTCGGGAAACTGTGCGTTGCATCAACGCCGCTTAACCACGGCGATTAAACGTGCACGCTTAATGGCTTTAATTCCATTTACAACAAATCAGAGCTAAGAAATCTATGGCCCAACGTTTAAAGTCCTTTTCTCTTATTGGGATTGCGTTAGGTCTTTTCTTTAGCGGTGTATTTACGTGGTTGACGCCTTTACCTTTTTTTTATGCAGTGAGGCGTTATTCTTTTAAGTTTGCTTTGATGCTTTTAGTTTTTTCTCTCCTTTGCATAGGAGGGATTTATTTTTCGTTCTTTGAATTTTTAAAAGTGAGTGCTTCAACAACCTGGCTCAGAGTCTTAGAATGGTTTCCGGCCATGATCTATTATTCTGTGTTTGGGGCTAAAGTTGTTTTAAAGATTATTTTTACTTATTTCGCTTTTTATGAGGTATTGGGGCTTTTGCTAGGATGGAGAATAAATAAAAAACAATCTTTAAGCCTTTTGTTTGCAATAGTGGTTTTGGGGACTTTAGGGATTAGTTCTTTATTTGTTTTAATTTTTACTCAAGTAAATTTAAGTCCATTTTTCCAAGGGATTGAGCAACTGCTTCGCGAAGCCTTAAATCAATTTTTGGCAGCCAATCAAAATACAGGACTGGCCCCAGAAGAGCTGGTATTTATTAGCGAGCACCAAGTGAGTATTGTGCGTAGTTTTTTAAGTGTTTTGCCCGCTCTGGCTATTGCGTTTACCTTGTTTTTAGTTTGGCTTAATACGGCCGTGGCAAAGCGTTTATTTTTTGGCTTTGGATTTTTCTCTGAAATAGAAGATTTCATGTTGTTGCGCTTACCTTTTGGGATTGTTTGGTTTTTTATAGGTGTTTTAAGCCTTTATTTGCTGAATATTTATGTTTTAGAACGATTTTGGCTTACATTAGTGATTTTGAATTTTGTGGTAGTAGGTGCGGTGGTTTATTTTTTTCAAGGTCTTGCCATATTGAATTTTTATTTGTTTGTAAAAAGAGTTAGTTTTTTCATGCGGTTTTTATGTTATTCGTTATTAGTTGTTTTTCTTCAACCTTTAGGACTTATTTTAGTTGTTTTAGGATTTTTTGATTCTTGGTTTAATTTTAGAAAATTAAGTGGAACCTCTTCAGCTTCGACTTAATTTAGCTTTATTTTGGAGGCAATATGGAAATTATTTTAAAAGAAGACGTCCCTTCTTTGGGAAAAGCAGGGCAAATCGTAAAGGTGAGAGAAGGTTACGGACGTAACTTTTTATTACCGAGTAATAAGGCAGTTTTGGCTAATACTAAGAATGTGAAAGAGCTTGATCATTACAAAAAAATGATTGCGGCCAAACAAAACAAGCTTGCCAAACAGGCCAATGAGTTTAAAGCAAAACTGAGTCAATTTGTGGTCAACTTATCAAAAGAAGTAGGGGAAGAAGGAAAACTTTTTGGTTCTGTTACCTCGCATGAAATTGCTGATGCTTTGCGTGTGGCGGGCTTTCCCGTTGATAAAAAAATGATCCAGATGGATGACACGATTCGCGCCTTAGGAGATTTTCAAGTCGTTGTGAAACTTCATAGCGATGTAAGTGCCGAAGTAAAAGTTGTTGTCAGTGCAAAGTAAAAAATCCTATTTAATCCGTTAACACTGAGGGGATAAAGTGGCCTTACAAAAGCCCTCTCAACTTGAAAGCTTGCGCCTTCCTCCTCATAATCATGAGGCCGAGCAAGCGTTACTTTCCGGGATTCTTATAGACGCGGATGCCTTAGGTAAAGTCCTTGAGATTATTAATCCCGACGATTTCTACCGCGAAACACATCGAAAAATTTTTGAATCCATGCTCTCGCTCTATGAGCGAAATGAACCTACCGATTTATTAACAGTAGGAGATGAACTCCGTAAGACATCAATGCTTGAAGCCGCTGGAGGTATGTCTTACCTTGCCACTTTAGTAGATCAATTGCCGTCTGCTGCCCATATTGCAAGCTATGCCCGTATTGTAAAAGAAAAAGCAATTTTGCGGGGCTTGATCTCTGCGGCGACGGAAATTATTGCAAAGGGTCAGGGTGAAAACGCCGATGATATTGATCGGTTTGTGGACGATGCGGAACAAATCATTTTTAAAATCTCAGAGAAACGCATTCGTCAGGGATTTTTCCCCGTTAAAGAAATTGTTAAAGATTCTTTCAAAGCTATCGAAAGTCTCTATGAGAAAAAAGAACTACTTACAGGCGTCACAACGGGTTTTCGAGATTTAGATCGCCTTACCTGTGGCTTGCAGCCTGCCGATTTAATTATTGTTGCCGGTAGACCTTCAATGGGAAAAACAGCCTTTGCATTGAATATTGCCGAAAATGCTGCCTGTGAGAAGAAGGTATGTGTGGCTATTTTTTCTTTAGAAATGAGTAAAGAACAGCTCGTTCAACGTATGCTTTGCGGTTTGGCCAAAGTAGATGGCTCAAAATTGCGCGGTGGTTTTTTAAGAGAAAGTGATTGGCCTAAGCTTACTCGGGCCGCTGGGAAACTTTCTGAGTCTCCTATTTTTATTGATGATACGCCCGCTTTGTCTGTGTTGGAAATGCGTGCAAAGGCTCGAAGACTTAAAAAAGAAAAAGGACTGGGGTTGATTGTTGTCGATTACCTTCAATTGATGCGCTCTTCTCTCCATACCGACAGTCGAGAGCGAGAAATTTCAGATATTTCGCGGTCCTTAAAGGCTTTAGCGAAAGAATTAGGTGTTCCAGTCATTGCCTTATCCCAGCTCAATCGAAGCGTGGAATCTCGGACTGATAAACGTCCCCAGCTTTCAGATCTTCGAGAATCGGGTGCTATTGAACAGGATGCCGATGTCATTGCCTTTATTTATCGGGATGAAGTTTATAATAAAAATACGGCAGATCGAGGAGTCGCAGAAATTATTATTGGTAAGCAACGAAATGGCCCTATTGATATTGTTCGATTGGCTTTTCTCCACGAATATACTCGTTTTGAAAATTTATCAGCCGTTTCCGATGATTTTGGTTCTCCGGGCGCATGAAAATCGTTCTCGCCACAGGAAATGCCCATAAAGTTGAAGAGATTTTAAAAATCTGGGGACGTGTTCCATTTGAAATCCTTACCTTAAAAGATTTTCCTTTATTAGGGCCTATTGAAGAAAATGGGAAAAGTTTTGAGGAAAATGCACTCATTAAAGCACGGGCACTCGTTCAGCATACAGGACTTCCGGCTATTGCGGATGATAGCGGCTTAGTGGTGGATGCTTTAGGGGGAGAGCCGGGGATTTTTTCTGCCCGGTATGCCGGAGAGCCGTGTAATGATCAGACTAATCTTGATAAAGTTGTACATAGTCTATGGACTTTAAATCCTAGCCAATGGGGAGATTATTCGGCCCGATTTGTCTGCGCCGCAGCTTGGGTCACCCCCCTGGGTATAGAAAAAACCTTTACGAGATTTGTTGAAGGAAAAATTATCCCTATTGCCCGTGGAAACAACGGATTTGGGTATGACCCCATCTTTTACCTGCCTCAATTTAATAAAACGACAGCTGAATTGACCCCCCTGGAAAAGAATGCTGTCAGCCATCGCGGCCAGGCCTTTTTAGCTTTAAAAGCCAGTATTTTAAAATAATATAATAAAATCATATGCTTAAATTGTTTTTATTTTTTTTAAAAAACCTCATTATTTTTAGATTCTGTATTGACACATTGCGTTAAGTCTTTATAATGCAGTCATAACTTAAGATTGAAAAAAGAAAGAAAGGAGTTCTTATGTGGACTCAAAATCTAGAAAAAGAAGTAAAAAAGAAAATAAAGACTCAGACTCGAAAAGGCAGTTTTTTTAGCCAATTGAGTAAGAGCTTACATGAGGTGGCCCCGCTTGAATGGATTCCCTCTTATTATCAAGATCAAATTCGAGCTGCGAAACCTGTGAGTTTGTACAAACCTCGTCTTAAGAAAATTAAAACACCTCTTCATTAAAATCCCCCTCTTGGGGGATTTTTTTTGCCCATTTTTATTCCAAATCATTCTTATTTATATTTTTTCATTGAAGCCTTTTTATTTATCTAGTTAAAGTGTATTTCTTATTTTGGTAATGGAAAACGGGGAGTAACTCAGCCCGGTAGAGTGCCAGCTTTGGGAGCTGGAGGTCGCAGGTTCAACTCCTGTCTCTCCGATTAATTTGGATTTAAAGAAAGGGTAGGGGAATAGCGTTGGTCGGTTTCTTTCCACCACCAATTTCCCGTTTCTTTTTTTTGCTTCAGATTTGTAAAATGGTAATCCGAAATACTAGCACGGATGAATTGTGGCGGATGAGTAGGAAAAGGATTTGTTTTTAAGAGTGCCAATACATCGGGCGTCCCTTCCAGCAGTTTCGTTAAGAAAATTTCAAACCAAGAACGTGATTTATAGGGTCGTAAAGCTTGAAACCACATCTGCCAATCGAGGCGGGGTTGAAATGGTTCTACGAACCCAGGTCTTGTCTTTAAATCTCCGGGTTTCCATTTAAATTCATAAGTGGACCAAGTTTTTCCATCATCGCTGCCTTCGATTAAAATTTCAGAACGTTTCGTTGTCATGACTGCAAAGAGTCCATAACCATTGACTAGATTAAAAGGATAAGAAAATTCATAGGCTTTTTGGATAGGCCAAAAACCTTCAGGCGCTTTTCCAACTCGGCTTAAGAAAGGTATCCAAGAAATGGAAAAAATAAAAACGGCAAAAGGAATTACGAATTTTTTAGGCCATTTGCTTTTAAAAGGTACAGAGATGTTTTTAAAAAATCTAAATCTTTTAAAGAATGTATCATCAAAGAGAG
>CAYWGE010000075.1:0-8048 GCA_964457215.1 uncultured Pseudomonadota bacterium | reverse complement strand
TAGAAGAATTGGAGAGTTTGACATATACTGCTGGTGCTCAAGTGGTCGGGCGTTTGTGGCAAGAGGTGCGTGAAGTTGATCCTGCAACGTTGATCGGCAAAGGGAAAGTCGAAGAACTGAGTAAGCAAGTAAAAGATCTAAAAGCAGACGTTGTGATTTTTGACGAAGATTTAAATGCGACTCAAAATCGAAACCTCGAAGAAAAATTGAAGATTAAAGTGATCGATCGAACAGGGCTGATCTTAGATATTTTTGCCCAGCGCGCGCGGACACGTGAGGGAAAATTACAAGTAGAATTGGCTCAAGCTATTTATTTACTGCCTCGGCTAGTAGGGCAGTGGGGACATTTTTCCCGGCAGGCTGGAGGGATGATTGGAACACGTGGTCCCGGAGAGACCCAACTCGAAGTGGATCGACGTCGCGTGCGCGAGAAAATTTCGCGGATTCGAAAGGAATTGAAAAGAGTAGAGTCTGCCCGGGAAATTCATCGGGCAAAAAGGCTCTCAGTGCCAATCCCGACAGTGTCTTTGGTTGGTTATACGAATGCGGGTAAATCCACGTTAATGAAAACCTTAACAGATGCCGAAGTTCTGGTCGAAGATAAGCTTTTTGCCACTCTCGATCCCACCGTGCGGCGCTTAAAGCTACCCAGCGGAAGGCAAGTATTACTCACCGATACTGTAGGATTTATTCGAAAACTTCCGCATAGCTTGATTGATTCATTCAAGGCCACTTTCGAAGAAATTCGAGGTGCCGATTTGTTGGTGCACTTGATTGATGCCTCTCACCCCAACTCGGAAGCCCAGATAAAAACAGTCTTGCAGGTTTTGAAAGAATTAGAATTGATCCATAAACCGCGGTTAGAAATTTATAACAAAGCCGATTTAATTGATTCGCACCAACGCCAAGAGAAAAAACGACTCTATATTTCAGCCTTTCGAGAAATTAATCTCCAAGTGATGCTCGAAAAACTCGATGCCACTCTCTCTAAAGGATTTAAAAAGGTAAAGTTAGAAGTACCCCATCATGAGGGTGCTTTGCTGGGCTTTCTGCACGAGTATGCGCGCATTTTAAGTAAAGAGTATCATTCCGAAGGGGTGAGGTTAGAGGTAGAGATTTATCAGAAGCATTTAGATAAAGTAAAAAAGTTTAGAGTAAAAAGAAAAAGGCGATCTTAATTTAAGATCGCCTTTTGAGAGTTTCTAAAAAATATAAACTATCGGCTGCAAATAGTGCTTACCATTTTCTCAGTACATTCGTGAATGGCTTTGGTCATCATTTGACCGACTTTCGATTTTTTGAAGTAGCCTAAGCCACCTACGCCGAAAGCGCCACCGCCTAAGCCACCGCCGCCGGCATCAATGTTAAAGCTTGTGCCGCCTGCTTTTACTTTAGAAGAGGCTAAGATCTCGCTTGTCGTGGTATCAATAACTTTACAGCTTAAGGTCAGTTCATCTTTTTTGAATCCACCGCCTAATCCTCCAAATCCACCACCGGCTCCGCCTAATCCACCCGCATTAAAACCTTCATTGCCACGGCTGTAACCCGTTAAAGCATAAGAGACAAGATTGTCAGCCGTTTTCATTTGTCTTTTGCGAGCAGCTTTGGCGCCTGGTCGTGCTTCGTCAGAACGGGCCAGAGCTTTTTCGTTCATCACACCCACGGGAGCCATTGAACCTTCTTCACGCTCCAGAACGGTGACACATTTTCCATTATTGACTAATTCTTCTACGGCAGTTTCACGCGCGTTAAGAGCGATGTCGTCATTCCACCAACCGACCGAAATGTTTTCGGTTTTAAAACGATCAACGGCGACAGGAATTCGACCTGAGCGAGGAGTGACCGGTTCGTCGGTCGACTTACTCGCTGCCTGAACAGTTTGAAATACACTAGCGCCTGAAACAGTTAGAACAAGGGCTAGCGCGAAATACTTAAAACTCTTTTTCATGAATTTACCCTCCTTGGGTTTAATAAACTATCGCTCTTTCTTCACGAAGGCTTATGTTTTGTCAAGTCTAGCCTTCGAATGGAGTTTGACTAACGGGAAAGGGCGTTTTATGGTTTTGTAAAATATGGGTCTTCCTAATTATATAACTTTACTCCGCCTCTTTTTAGTCCCCGTCTTAGGCTATTTTTACCTCACAGGTCATTTTGACTGGGCAATGGGTCTTTTAATCGTCGCGGGTATTTCGGATGTTTTAGATGGCGCTTTAGCGCGTTATTTAAAACAAAGCACAAAGTTAGGAACCTTACTCGACCCGGCCGGAGATAAGCTTTTAATGGCCGTTTCTTTTTTTGCACTGGCTTGGATGGGAAGAATTCCCTTTTGGCTGTTTGCCCTGGTTTTAGGGCGCGATGTGTATATTGTTTTGGGAGTACTTTTATTAAAATGGATTTGTAAACGCTTGTATGTTGAGCCAACTATACTCTCGAAGCTTAATACTTTTTTTCAACTCAGTTTACTTTTCTTTTGCACCCTCCACGCCATCTTCGAAGTGAATTGGTCTAATACCAGTTTGTCTTGGCTTTATCTGAGTGAACAGGGATTAAAAGTAACCATTTGGTTTGCCGCTTTATTTACAGTGCTTAGCGGGCTTCAATACACTTGGATTGGTATTCAAGTTTACCGAAAGAAAATCTAAGGAAGTATCTCTTTGTTTTTGAGCAATCGTCGCTGATATTGGGTCAGTAAAATACACGAGAGAATAATTAAAATTGATCCTAAAATAGAGCTGCGGTTGGGAATTTCTCCAAAAAATAAAACCCCCATTATAAATGAAAATACCACAGCGGTATATGCAAAGGGAGCTACTTTAGAAGCTTCTTCAAGTTTGTAGGCATGGGTAAGGAGAAGTTGAGCAAAAGTCCCCATGATCCCTCCAAAAAAAAGCAGAAACAAAATAAACGGGCGGGGTACGACTCCCCGATAGAGAAGAGGGGGCAGCGTAAATACCATCGAGATAAAAGAAAAGTAAAAAACCATAGTGAGAAAAGATTCGGTCGCATGAAGCTGCCGAATTGCAATGTAGGCGCAGGCCGCTAAAACTCCACTGGCAAGGGCCGCCCAGGTCGCTAAATTAATATGATGAAAACTTGGTTGAACAACAAGAGCCACTCCACAAAGCGAAAGCAGCGTAAGGATAAAAATTTGAGAGGAAAATTTTTCTCCTAAAAATACAACAGAAAATAAAACCACAAATAGAGGAGAGGTTTGAGAAAGAATCGCTGCATCTCCCAAAGGAATATTCGCGATGGCATAAAACATAAAGACGAGCGCGACAAATCCCGAAAGTCCTCTCCCCAGCAAGAGCAAAGGTCTGTTTCCAATAAATGAAGCGCGGTGTCGGAGGATTAAAAAAACGCTAAAAATTACTGAGACAAAGGAGCGAAAAAAAACAGCTTCATAGACCGGCACTTCTTTTAAAGCTTCTTTCGCGGATGCGCCCATTAAGGCAAAGAAAAAACAGGCACTCAACATACAAAAGATAGCGTTGTTTAAAAGTTTTTTAGGGTGAATCGTCCAAGAACTTACCGACACGTGAGTGCTCCTGTTCCATCTGGATGAAAAATAGCCGAACAAAAAGTGCTGGGTTTTGCAACGCGCACAGATTTCGAAAGCACTTTTGAGCCGCCCAGTCCTTTATAGGTAACTTGAATCTGGTAATTACCATAGGCTACTTGTCTCGAAAATGGCTTTTCGGATCCGCTCACATAGCCTGAAACAGAAATTTTTCCCCAGGGTGACGCGCGGACTGAGAGAAGTCCTTTTGCCACAAGATCGGGTTTGGGCGGTAGAGTGGGTTTATTTTCTAGCGGCGTCTTTTCAACGCTCGGAGCCTCAGGAAATGCCGAAGAAGGAAGTGAATTTAAGACTGGCTGGGTTTCTAGAATCCGTGGGCTTGAGCTTTGAGAGGCCTGTTTAGACGTCCGATAGTTTTGATAAAAAATGAAAAGACCGACCAAAATAAAGAGACAAATAGAGAGTATGAATACCAGTTTTTTTCGGGACTTTTTGGTGGGAGCATAAAATTTGTGAAGAGAGGGGGAGCTCTCTAAAGAAAAATTACTTAAAGAGCGCGTGTCTTCTAAATTTCCCGCCGGAGTATTTAAAAGAAAAGTGTCCGATGCGCTAAAGGCAAAAGTATTTGCGGGAGCCCCAAGAGCGGCTGTCTCTAAAGGGTTGGGGTTAGGAGAGATAGGATCATTTTTTAAAGTTTTAGAAACTTTATTACCCAGTAAATTGGGTTCGGTAAAGAGATGAGAAGATTTTTGGAGTTTAATTAAATCTTCTAAAAATTCTTGTGCAGTGGCGTAGCGATTTTTTAAATCGGGTGCGAGTGCCTTCGAAAGTATGGGTTTAAATAGCGCAGGAATCTCGGAGTCAATTTCATCAAGCGAAAAATTTTTTACTCGTTCCAGAATTGTGAGATCGGAGCCTCCTGAAAAAAGTCTCTTCTGGGTCAAGAGCTCAAAAAGAAGAATGCCCGTCGCAAAGATATCGGTTCTGGCATCGAGCGAGGAGCCACGAGCTTGCTCGGGCGACATGTAAGCGAATTTTCCTTTGAGTACGCCCGTTACCGTTTCGTAAGAACGAGAAGCTGCATGGGCGATTCCAAAATCAGCAATTTTGATGGCGCCTTCGGTAGAAATTAAAATATTTTGGGGAGAAATATCCCGGTGAACGATCTGCATTTTATTGCCGCGCTCATCGGTTTGTTTATGAATATATTCCAAACCTCTCAATATTTCACAGACGATATAAATCACTTCTTCGGTTTTAAGTTTTTTCTGATTGCGCTTTAGAGCGTCGCTGAGCCTTCTTAGATCTGTGCCTGCAATGTATTCCATGGCAATGTAATAATTCTCCCCTTCGCGACCTAGCTCATAAACTTGGACAATCCGCTCATGGGAGAGCCGCACCATAATCTTGGCTTCGTCAATGAGCATCGAAATGAAATTAGAATTAGCGGACCAATGGGGAAGAATACATTTGATAACGACAATCTTCTCAAACCCTTCAATCCCTAGGAGTTTGGCCTTAAAGATCTCTGCGGTGCCTCCTAAGGCTAAGCGTTCAAGCAGTAAATAACGTCCGAATGGAATGGGTTGCATGGTTTTTTATTTCATGCCCGAAGCCTAATACCCTGTCCATTTCATTTTTATATTAAACTCATGGCACGAGTACTTATTTTGTCGCAAAGGTAGAAATGAAGAATAGAGGGAATTATTTAGTCGAAGCAGGCGGAGCAGGACTTAGCAGCTGAATAGAATTACCCGGCTGGGTTGAAGGCAGGGAGGCGGGCAAAGAGCTCGGCTGACTGGTGGGCAGTATCGCTGGCATACTTGTCGCATTTGGTGGGGGCACCGGAGGTGGGGCCCCTTGAGGAAACATCATCTTAAAAATTTCTTCTTGTCGCTTGAGAGCCGTAGCACTGTAACGAAATTGCTGAATTTCGGTATCGTTGGGTGCATTTTTTGCGGCTAAATCGAGGTACTGAACCGCTTTATCCCAGTTTTTATTTTCAAGATAAGCCTTGCCTATTGCCGAATAAACTCGCGCCAATTGAGGGGCTGGAATTCCAGTTAAAGGTTGCTCCAAGGCTTTTTGATAATAGGTAAGGGCTGTTGCTGCTTCTTTTTTTGCCATGAAGATTTCGCCCAACAAATAATATAAAGTGAAACTCGTGGTGCCTAAATCCGCTCCTTTTAAAAGGTAGGGCAGTGCTTCTTCGGGTTTTTTGTTCAAAAGTAGAACGCGTCCATAAGCTTCGTAAAAATCTGTGGAGTAACGATGAGGAGATTTTAAGATTTTAAGCCCATCCTCCGCTTGTTTATAGTATTGAGCCGCTGAATAATAACTCCCAGAAAGCTCGGTACAGGCTGCCAGTTTAAAGAGCATGATTGGATCATCGCATCCGGCTTTCAGCGCCTCTTTAAAGTAAGAAATGGCCTTTTCACAATCTTGAACGTCATAGGCATCAAAGCCATTCTTCACTAAATCATTCCAAGCCTTTGAAGTTTTACCATAATGTTTATAGTAGTTATAATCTTCGGCTGCCATGGGAGAGGGGGTGGGGGCTGGGTTAGAGGAGGGTAGGCTAGCCGGCATGCTCGACGGCAAAGAACTGGGCAGGCTTTGGGCCTTTAGCTCAGGGCTAAAGAGGGCTAGGATTAAGAATATCAAGAATAAAGGTCTCATAAATGATATTGCATTGTAGCATTCCTTTATGTTACCTGCAAAACTCGTTTTTTAGTCCCTGGAAAAGCACTATCTCTCGGGGCTTTTAATGTATTCACCTCTCACGATCTTTCGTGTTTTCTAAGGCCCGGTGCCTCCCTTAATCAAATGACTAGGAGGGGGTCGCTTTAGAGGAAAGATCGGCGGAATTAACCAAAAGGAGATCTTTATGTCCGCTATTGAAATGAAGGCCTTGCTTGAGGCCGGTGCCCACTTTGGTCATCAAACCAAGCGTTGGAACCCTAAAATGAAACCGTACATTTATGGGGTTCGTAATGGCATCCATATTATCGACCTTTCCAAGACGGTTCCCTTAGCTGAAGAAGCTTTTAAATTCATCCAAGAAGTAGTTGCCAATGGCGAAGAAGTGCTTTTCGTTGGAACCAAACGCCAAGCACAAGATATTATCCGCGAGGAAGCCGAGCGTTGCGGAATGTTTTATGTGAATGATCGTTGGTTGGGTGGAACTCTCACCAATTTTAAAACCATTAAGTCTTCGATTGATCGTCTTCATGATCTGCAAAATAAAAAAGCAGATGGAACTTTTGCGGTTCTCACGAAAAAAGAAAATCTCGACATCGATCGTGAAATTATAAAATTCGAAAAGTCATTGGGCGGAATTAAAAATATGACTCGTCCTCCCGGGCTTGTAGTTTTGGTGGATCCTAAAAAAGAAAAAATTGCCCTTCATGAAGCCAAGGTATTGCATATTCCGGTCGTGGCTATGGCAGATACGAATTGTGATCCAGACGATATCCAGCATTTGATTCCTTGTAACGATGATTCAATTCGGGCCATTCGTTTAATCTTGGCCAAAATTGCCGATGCGATTTTAGCAGGTATGACCGAGCGTGAAATTCGTGCGCGAGCAGCCGGTGATGCGGAGAGGTCCGATAAAAAATCTCCAAGCCGAGAAGTAAAAGCCGGTAGCAAAGGTACGGCTTATGTCAATAAACCAGAGAGTTTCGAAGCCTCTGATCTTGAGAGTTTTTCAGCAAGTGCCGTTGAGCCTGTCGAAACTGAATCTAAAGAATAGAAGTTTTTTTAAGGAGAATCTGTATGGTAGAAATTTCAGCAAATTTAATTAAAGAAATTCGTGAAAAAACGGGCGCAGGTGTGCTCGATTGTAAAAAAGCGCTGGTCGAAAGCGGTGGCAATCTAGAAGCCGCCATTGAGAACTTAAGAAAGACAGGAGCCGCCAAAGCCGAAAAGAAAACCGGTCGTATCACTGCCGAAGGCCGGGTGGAAGTGTTAGTAGAAGGGAATGCGGCTGTGCTCTTAGAAGTCAATTGTGAAACAGACTTCGTAGCTAAGAACGAAGATTTTCAAAAAATCGTGAAAAGCATTGCGGAGCAAGCTTTAAAAACAAAACCTGCGAGTGTTGAGGCACTTTTAGAGGCGAGCATAGGCGGCCAAAAAGTGAGTGAAGTGGTGCGAAATTTTGTGGCTAAATCAGGTGAAAACACCACGGTTCGCCGCTTTTCTCTCGTTCAAGCACAAGCCGGAGAAGCCTTAGGCTCTTATGTGCATATGGGGAATAAAATCGGCGTTGTGGTTAAAATGAAAGGCCCCGCGGATCAATTAAAGCCCGAAATCATGCGCGATGTGGCCATGCATGTGGCTGCTGCTTCTCCTCAATATTTAAACCGTGAAGCGATTCCAGGTGAGATTTTAGAGCGTGAAAAGGGAATCTATAAAGAACAAATGAAAGAAGTAAATAAGCCGCCTCAAGTTTTAGAAAAAATTCTTGAAGGAAAACTGGCAAAATTTGCTGACGAAGTTTGCTTAATTAATCAAGTCTATGTGAAAG
>CAYWGE010000074.1:0-8061 GCA_964457215.1 uncultured Pseudomonadota bacterium | reverse complement strand
CTTATTTTTACCAGCGTTCACGGGATTAAGTTTTTCTTTGAACGTTTCACCGCACTCAAACAAGATATTCGTCAATTAGCTTCTTGCAGTATCGCCGCGGTAGGCCCTGAGAGCGCAAGGTTTTTAGAGAAATATTGTTTAAAAGCCGACAAAATTCCTGCGGAATTTAATTCACAAAAATTGGCTGAAAGTTTTTCGAAGAAAGAGCTGAGCGGCAAAAAAGTTTTAATACCCCATGCCGAAGAGGGAGAAAAAGAATGGTTGGATTTGCTAACGCAAAAAGGCGCTCAGTTAGATGTGGTAACTGCTTATCGCACCAAAATCCCCGAAGAGTCGAAAGCAAAGATTGAAAACTTAAGAAATGAAAAAGAAATCGATCTCTTAACCTTTGCCTCTTCTTCGGCCGTTAAAAACTTTGTTCAACTTTTACCTCCTCAAAAACAAACCCTCTTTTTTCAAATTCCAGCACTTTGTATTGGTCCTGCTACTTTAAAGACAGCCCAAGACTTAGGTTTTGAAACATTGCTTCAAGCCGATGAAGCGACATTAAGCAGCATGATTGAAAAAGTGCGGGAATATTTCGCTTGACGCCTTCATCGTATTAGTGCTTTTCCTTTTTAAAATTAAATGTTTAGGAGAAAAATATGATTAACTTTCCAAACTTTTCTGACTTTCTACCCCCCACCGATGCTCAGGGGCATTTTAATCCTTTTCCAGCGATTACGCAGACGAGTGGTGCTGGGTTTGACCGTTATCTAGGGCCTCAAAATGCTACTTTTCTTGCCACCGTTCCAAGCTTTGGACCCCGCTGGAAAAACTGGCTGGGGCTTTTTACCGCGAGCGCAGTGCTTTATGGTTTTTTAAGATTGCGACCTGGCTCTTCGCGCTCAGTATATGAGACGGGTGGGTTAGAGCTCCTGCCGAGTGCTGCTATTTCAAGATCAACCGCAAGCCCTCTTCCTGTCAGCGATAGTATGTTTGTGAGGTCATTACTCGTAGCAATTTCTCGAAGTGTTGCGGCCGAAGAGAGTAGAACGGCCAATGCGGCGATCGTAGCCAGAGCGCAAGAAGTGCAAAGCTTTGAAGCGGCGCTGCTCTTAGAGGTAAATGCCTGGTTACAACGATCGGGAGAGGTGAGCTCAGGTGAAACGCGAGCCCAGCAAGAAGAAAGAGCAAGAGATCAACGTCGCCAACAAATTGTGGTTCCTCAAACGATGGCAGAAGCCTTAGCGGCAAACCCTTATGATGATATCCCGCCAGGCTCGTTGCAAGCTTATCTCTACGATCTCGCCGCTTGTCCGGATCGAGGAGTGTTGGGGGCTGTGCTCGAAAGATTAATGCAACTGCATGCTTTAGAGGTGCCTGGTCATGACTTGACTCGAGAAAGAGCGGAGCTTGAACTTTTACTCCGAAATTTTCCATTTAATCCACAACGGCATGTCCCAATTACTTCAAGTACCCCGCGCGATTTGGTGAGTCCGCTTTTTAGGGAAGGTCGGATGGGTTATGTTCGCTTTATGGCGGTCTTAAGAACTTTAGCAGACCGTTTTGGGAATCTGGAAGCAAGGCGGCTCTATCATCGGTATTTGAATGAAACCGATGTGGAGATGTTTCGAGCCGGAGAAGAAGCTTCTCATTATTTTGCGATGGAGGTAGCGATTGCGCATCTTGAAGGCGGAGAAGCGTTGGTGAGTCAATCTCATGTTTTGCAAGTTGCGGATGAGCTTGCTTTCAGATCTTCACAAAGCACAACATCTTCCTCTTTGATAAGAGTCGCTTTTGTCATTAATGAAATAGAACGACAATCTCCTCGTCGGAGTACCTATGGGCATGAAGAATCTTTATTTACCAGAGCTCGACATATTTTAAGTAATTATAGAGAGGAAGCTGTTCCCCAAGCTCAGTCTGGAGAAGTGTGGGATGCTCTTCCTTTGGAGGTTCTACGTCGCATGGGAGAATTAGGGAATACTCAAGCAGCTTCAGAATGGCAAGTAAGAACGCGTGCGATTACGACTGCTCCAGTGCCTTTGGGTGAGCATCAAGGGCCGTTAGGGGCGGGGGAGTCTGGAGCTTCAGCAGTGAGGGTTCCTGAATTGGAAGAAGCTCCTTCTTTAAATGAATTAACAAGAGGCGGCCTTGCTCATTCTGCGCTAGTCGTCTCGAGTCCGAGTCATGCCCCATTATCAGGTCGTGGGACGTCTATAATAGGTGAGGGGGTAGAAATCTTTTTTAAAGCGTTTCAAGGAGAGATGCCCGAAGGAGAAGATAGACACAGGAATTGGGTAAGGGATTTTTGGCGGCACGGACGCCTTCGGGGTATACGTTAAATTCTAAAGTTTGATGAGCCATTCTTGACTTCCTGTCTAGCACTCGATAAGAGAATAATTTATTTAGAGTTGTCATTACGAGCCCCTGCGTAGCAGGGGCGTGGTAATCTCTTTGATACTATAAAGATCGCCACGTCATCCCGCCTTGCGGGATTCCTCGCAATGACAGACTATTATCAAGGTGATTTATTTATATGTCCCTCATTGTTCAAAAATATGGCGGTACCTCCGTAGGTAATCTAGAAAAGATTCGCAATGTCGCGAAGCGGGTGCTTGAAACTCAAAAGCAAGGGCATCAACTCGTGGTGGTGGTGAGTGCGATGTCGGGCGAAACCAATCGTTTGGTCGGTTTTGTAAACGAGGCGTGTGAGCTTCCGAGTGAGCGCGAGTATGATGTGGTTGTGTCGACCGGAGAACAGGTTACCATTGGTCTTTTAGCCCTTTGCATTCAGCAGTTGGGCGGTAAGGCAATTTCTTTTTTAGGTTCTCAAGTAAAAATTGTCACGGATGATGCGCATGGCCGCGCCCGAATTGTGTCGATTGATTCTGAAAATATTGCGAAAGAATTAAAATCTGGCAAAGTGGTCGTGGTGGCGGGTTTTCAAGGCGTCACGCAGTCCGGACATGTGACTACTTTGGGCCGTGGTGGTTCCGATACTACAGCGGTTGCTTTGGCGGCGGCGCTTAAAGCAGATACTTGCGAAATTTATACGGACGTTGATGGAGTTTATACGACCGATCCAAATATTTGCTCCAATGCACGAAAAATTGAAAAAATTTCTTACGAAGAAATGCTCGAGATGGCGTCAACGGGTGCAAAAGTTTTACAGATTCGCTCGGTAGAGTTTGGTGCAAAATATCACGTGCCCATTCATGTGCGCTCATCATTTAATAATAATCCCGGAACTTTAGTGTGTCAGGAGGATGTATCCATGGAACAAGTGGTAGTCACGGCGGTGGCCTATGATAAAAATGAGGCAAAAATTGCAGTGCGGCAGGTGCCTGACAAACCTGGGATCGCCCTTAAACTTTTTCAACCCATTGCCGAAGCCAATATCAATGTCGATATGATCGTTCAAAACGTAAGTGCCGAAGGAACCACCGACCTTACCTTCACTTTACCCAAAGCTGACCTCAAAAAAGCCTTAAAGATTGTGAATGAAGTGGCGCAAGAAATCGGGGCAAAGAAAATCGATGCCGATGAAAAGATCGCAAAGATTTCGATTATTGGAATTGGAATGCGCTCGCATGCGGGAGTCGCTGCCAAAACTTTTCAGGTGCTTTCAAAAGAAGGAATCAATATCCAAATGATTTCTACTTCGGAAATTAAAATTTCTTTAGTGATCGATGAAAAATATACAGAGCTCGCGGTTCGCACCTTACACGATGCCTTTGAGCTGGATAAGAAAAAATGAAAGATTTAGTCACTCTCTACGATACCACTCTTCGCGATGGTACCCAGGCCGAAGATATTTCTTTTAGCGTCGAAGATAAACTTCGTATCGCACAAAAACTCGATGAAGCTGGAATCCACTACATTGAAGCGGGCTGGCCGGGCTCAAATCCAAAAGACATGGAGTTTTTCAAAGAGTGCCATAAATTGCAATTGAAGAATGCGAAGATTACCGCCTTTGGCTCTACCCGAAAAGCAAAAGTAAAGGCCGACCAAGACAATAATTTAAAATCATTACTCGAGGCAAAAACGCCGGTAGTCACTATTTTTGGAAAAAGCTGGGATTTTCATGTAACGAGCGCCTTGCGTGTTTCTCCTGAGGAAAATCTTGAGCTCATTCACGATTCCATTGTTTTTTTGAAAAAGAATGTTGATCAGGTGATTTATGACGCCGAACATTTCTTCGATGGTTATAAAGCCAATCCGGACTATGCCTTAAAAACTCTCCAAGCCGCTGAAGCGGCAGGGGCCCATTGGATTGTTTTATGCGATACCAATGGTGGCTCTCTCCCTTACGAAGTTTTTGAGCTCACACAAAAGATAAAGAAACTCTTTAAGGTTCCGTTAGGGATTCATTGCCACAATGATGGTGAAGTAGGGGTAGCCAACTCTTTGGAGGCAGTGCGCGCAGGAGCCACTCAGGTGCATGGTACGATTAATGGCTTTGGTGAGCGTTGTGGAAATGCCAATTTAGTTTCGGTGATTGCCAATTTAAAACTCAAACTTAAAAAAGATTGCATTAGTTTAGATCAATTAAAACATCTTCGAGAACTTTCTCATTTTGTGGATGAGTTGGCGAACCTAAAACCCAACACCCATCAGGCCTTTGTAGGAAATTCTGCATTTGCACACAAAGGAGGTGTGCATGTGAACGCTGTCTTAAAAGATGCCCGTACTTATGAGCACATTGAACCTGAATGGGTAGGCAATCATCGCCGTGTTTTGCTTTCCGATCTCTCGGGTGCGTCTAATATTTTATATAAAGCACAAGAAATGGGAATTTCATTAGATGCCCAAAGCCCTTTGGTTAAAAAATTAGTCAAAGACTTAAAAGAATTAGAATCTCAAGGCTATCAATTCGAAGGGGCAGAAGCCTCTTTTGAGATTTTAATGAAGAAGGCCCTTAAAACACATCGAAGTTTTTTTGATTTGGTAGGTTTTAAGGTAGTGGATGAGAAAAAATCAAAAGAAGCAATGCCGCGTTCTGAGGCCCACATCGAGCTGAAGGTAGAAGGGCAAGAAGAAAAAACCTTTGCAGTGGGACATGGCCCGGTGAATGCATTAGATCAAGCCTTAAGAAAGGCACTCGAGCGCTTTTATCCTCAACTTAAAGAAGTGAAATTAATCGATTATAAGGTGCGCGTTCTTTCTTCTCGTAAGGGAACCGGATCTCAGGTAAGAGTGCTCATTGAATCATCGGACGGACATGAAAAATGGGGGACCGTGGGTGTTTCTGAAAACATTATCGAGGCTTCCTGGCAAGCGCTTGTGGATAGCATCGATTATAAGTTAATGAAAGAAATTGAAGAGTAATACTTAAAAAATGAATACCCCTTTTTTCTTGAATTGGTCTCATTCTTTTAGAAATAAAATATTTTTTTTGGTAAGTTTGATTTCTGCAATGAGCGCAATTTTTTGGAGCTCATTTTTTACCACACATCCCTCTCAGGCAAATCATTTTCTCGCTTATCTGCAGTCAAGCCCTCAGAATCTAGATGAAAATTTAAGCGCAAGTTCTCGTTTAGTCTTAGGGCAGAAAATTAATTTGAATCGTGCGAGCCTGGACGATTTAAAAAATCTTCCCGGAGTGGGAGAGAAGAGGGCAGAAGAAATTTTGAAATTTAGAAACACTCAAGGGAAATTTTTTTCACTAGAGGAACTAATGCACGTCAAAGGAATTAAAGAAAAACGTTTTTCCAAACTCAAAGCTTATCTTGAAATTTGAAAAAACAGATAAAACTGTAGAGAATTGTTAGTTTTTGTTTGACACTTTGGACTCAGACCGTTAAAAAATAGTGTCATTCTTGGGGTTATAAATCAAAAAGCTTCTATATATTAAGGGGGACTTACCTATATGAAGAGAAAAATCACTCTTGCGGTGCTGACTACTTTGTTGGCCCTCGCACCTAGTGCGCCGAGCCATGCAATGGCTACGTCGATCGATGTTATTAACTTTAAACCTGCAGTAGATGGTATGTCTTTCATCACCACCTATTCTGCTCATACTCGGCCAAAAAGAGAGTGGAACGTTGGATTCTATTTGGACTATGCCAAAAATCCTCTTGAACTTGCCTCTCCGCAAGGTACTCGTCGCGCAGGAGTTGTCGATGATACCTTGATCATGAATTTGATTGGAAGTTACAGTCCAACCGATTGGTTTTTATTCGGAGTAAGGGTCCCTGCAGTTTTTTGGAATAACTATCAAGGTTTAGTTGATTCTCACGTGAGTGCAACCCCCACCGATGCTGCTTCTTTAGGCGATGTGGGCTTGGATCTTAAGTTTCGTTTAGTGGGAAGCAAGTATGCAACTTTAGGTATTATTCCCTTTGTAAACTTTCCTACCGGTAAAGCCAGTCGCTTTATGGGATCCGGGACTGTTACAGGCGGCGGTAAATTAGCCTTAGATATTGATCCACATGAAAGAGTAAAAATCGGATTAAACGCCGGTTATGAAGCAAAAGATGATGTGACTATTCGCGGCGCGCGCATGAACGATATGTTCTTAGCTGCTTTGGCCATTAATGTGAAAGCGCATCGTTTATTAGACTTGATTGCAGATGCCCATACCGAAACTGTTGTGAACAATTTCTTTTCTACTGCAGTAACTACCCCTGCGGAAATTGTAGGAGCAGCCCGAATCCATGCCACTCAAGGAATTGATGTGACTGTAGGTGGTGGTGCTGGTTTGACTGTGGGTGTCGGAAGCCCGGATTATCGTGCTTTCTTAGGTTTGAACTATACGCATCATGACCGTGAAAAACCCGCTCCTGCAAAAATCGAAGCAAAGAAAATTACCATTGATCAAATGGTTCACTTTGATTTCGATAAATACAATATCAAAAAAGATTCTTATGCAATCTTAGATGACGTTGCGAGTATCTTGAAAAACAATCCCCAGATTAAGAAAGTTCGTGTAGAAGGTCATACCGATGCTATTGGGTCGGATGCTTATAACATGAAGCTTTCTCAACGACGTGCCAACTCGGTACGCGATTACTTAGTCAATAAAGGAATCGATGGCTCTCGTTTAGAATCCGTGGGTTATGGAAAGACTCGTCCGATTGCAACCAACAAAACAGCAGCAGGACGTGCTCAAAACCGCCGTACGGAATTCAACGTGGTTGAGCAATAGTTTGTAAGAATGTGATTTCTTAAAAGCCCTCTCGAAACCGAGAGGGCTTTTTTATTTGAAAAGTACTTGAAGATATCACATCGTAATAACTGAGTCCGAGCCACTCAATCGGGTATGGATTTGAAAGTGGCAATGAAATACTGCCTCCTTACAGGTTGGGACCAGAAACGAGTTTGGAAACCATGCAAGAAGCCTTAAAAGTCTTAGATACTCCCGTTCAATATCTTAAAGGAGTAGGGCCATATTTGGCGGGGCTTTTAGAAAAATTAGGCATTAAGACCTTAGAAGATTTACTTTATCACCTTCCTCATCGTTATTTAGACCGCCGCAAAACTTACTCCATCCGTGAACTGCCTTTGGGTGAAGAAGTCGTTTTTTTAGCAAAGCTTTTAACTTCAGCCGAAGGTAAGTCAGGATTTTCTCGAAAAAGAATTTTTCAGGCCATTTTTTCGGATTCTACGGGTCACATTCAAGCGAAGTGGTTTCAATATTATAGCGGCTTCTCTAAAAAGTTTGCGAAAGATCATTACGCGATTTTAAGCGGAAAAGTTGAAATCTATCGCGGTGAAAAACAGATTGTGCACCCCGAGATTGAATGGTTGGGGGCTGAGTTTGATCCAGATTCATTTTCTACTCATACAGGAATTTTACCGGTCTATCCTTTAACAGAAGGGCTTCAACAAAAAACACTAAGAAAAATAGTTTCTTCTGCATTAGACAAATTTTTTTCTTTTGAAAGTTTACCGCCAGGAATTGTTCAGACTTATAATTTTCCATCTTTAAAAGAAGCATTTTTTACCTTGCATCAACCTAAAGCAGAAGAGGATTTAATTTTATTAGAAGATAAAAAAACTTCGGCCCATCGTCGATTGATATTCGAGGAATTCTTTTTCTTGGAGCTCGCTTTAGCTTTGAAGAAAAAAGGAGTT
>CAYWGE010000073.1:0-8073 GCA_964457215.1 uncultured Pseudomonadota bacterium | reverse complement strand
TTGCCCAATATAATCTTCTATATTTTTTGCCCGTAGACGTTCCGCTAAAGGTGCCTGCAGGTTGGGTGTACTTTTAGTTTGCCAATCAAATAAATCAGACATAAGTAATCTTTAAGTAGTCTCTCGGTATAATTTTCAATAAAAACTTAATCAGTTATTTTTCATGTTAAAACATCTTTCCATCCACAACTTGGCCATTATTGACTCAGTTCAATTAGAGTTCAAGAGTGGATTAAACATTCTTTCAGGCGAAACAGGAGCCGGAAAGTCGATCTTGGTTCAGGCCTTAAGTTTAGTTTTGGGTGATCGCGCCTATTCGGAGCTTATCCGTACAGGAGCTGAAGAATGTGAAGTACAGGCTAGTTTTGAGATTTCTCCCCGCCATGATTTACCTCTTTGGCTAGCTTCTTTCAAAAACCAAGGGGGAGAGCTTCAGATTAAACGCGTGATTCAACGCTCCGGTAAAGGAAAAGTCTGGATCAATCAAGAGTCTGCCTCGGTTGCTTCATTGCAGGAGCTCGGCAGTTTTTTAATGGAAATAGTCAGTCAACACGAGTCTGAGCGTCTTCGAGACGAGAATTCCTCTCAGTCCTTTTTAGATAATTTTGGAGGGCACGGGCTTCTTCTTCGGGAATATCAGCGCTCTTTTGAAAATTATGATGAAGCTCAAAAGAAATTAACCAGACACGAACAGCAAATTACGGCCACTCGTGAGCGCGAAGATTTATATCGCTTTCAGTTTCAAGAGATTGAGCAGGCTGCTTTGAAGCCAGGAGAAGAAGAGGAGTTGGTGCAGGAAAGAAATTTACTGGCCCATGCGGCCAAACTCTCTGAGACGCTTCGCATTTTAGAAGGGCTTTTATACTCGGGTAACGATTCAGTAATTGAGCTTTTGGGAAAAGGGCAAAATCTGTTCGAGAAAATCACAGCAATTGATTCGCGATTGTCCGACCGCGCAAATCAGCTTCAAGCCTTAAGCAGCGAGGTAGACGACTTTTCACGGTTTTTACAAGATTATTCCCAGAAGATAGAATTTGACCCGACGCGTTTAGAAGAAATCGAAAATCGTTTAGATTTGATCCGGTCCCTTCAAAAAAAATATGCGAGGGATATCCTTAAGCTTCTTGAATGGGCTGAAACATTAAAGCAGCAATTAGGGGCTCTTGAAGAAAATGATGAACAATTAGAAAAATTACGCGGAGAGTTAGCTTTAGCGAAGCAAGATCTTTTAGCCCATGCAGAAAAACTAACGAGTGCACGAAAGGTGGCGGGCAAAAAACTTTCTCAAGCACTAGTCAAAGAATTAAGTGCACTCTCTATGCCTAAAACGCGCTTTGAAGTTCGTTTTGAGCCTCAAGAAGCTCAGTTGTATGGGGCAGAAAAAATTTCTTTTTGGATGAGCCCTAATACAGGTGAAGAGTTAAAACCTTTAGAGAAAATCGCCTCCGGTGGCGAGCTCTCTCGTATTCTCCTTGCCTTAAAAAGTATTCAAGGCTCTTCTCTTGCGACGAGTTATCTTTTTGATGAAGTCGATACCGGAATTGGAGGCGCGGTGGCAGAAGCCGTGGGAAGTAAGCTAAAAAAGATAGCCGAACAAGCCCAAGTGATTTGCATTACCCATCTTCCTCAAATCGCGGCTTTTGGAGAAGTGCATTACCGAATTTTAAAATCCGAAAAAAATGGCCGTGTGAATACTCAAATTGAACGCTTAGATGAGCAAGGCCGCGAAGAAGAGATTGCGCGAATGCTAGCGGGAGTGAAGATTACGGAGAAGGCTCGCTTAAATGCCCGAGAAATGTTAAGAAAAGAGTAAGCATTTTGCATTGCTTAAAACTAAAGGATCAAAAATAAAAATGATAAACTTCAAATCTCTTTTTCAGAAAGTAAAAGATAAATTAGCAGAGCAGAAAATCCAAGAATTTGAGCTCTATTTTGTTCGAGAAAAAAATAATGAAGTCGAAGTAAAAGATCAAAAAGTAGAAGTTTTTGATTCGGCAGAGAGTGTAGGTTTAAGTTTAAGAATTTTAAGAAATAAAAAGATCGGTTTTTCGTACACGACCGATTTTTCTGAAGAGAGTGTTCAGAAAATGTTGGAGCGTGCTCAAGCTACTTCTGATTTTTCAGACCCTAGCGAGTTCTTCGCGTTTACTGCTGCTGCAATTACACCTCTTGGATGGAAAGACTTTGACGAAAAGACAGCAAGTCTTTCTCCTCAAACACAGTCCAAAGCTGCGCTAACGCTCGAAAAATCTGCGTTGGATTATGACTCTAAAATAAAAAAAGTAAGAGGAGCCTCGTGCGCGAGTAATGTGACTGAAGTTTTTTTGGCGAATTCTGCTGGCCTTTTCTTAAACCATTCACAAACACAAAATGTCCTTTCTTTAATGGCCGTGGCAGAAAATGATGGCGAAGCCGAATCTTCTTATGAATTTGCCTTTTCGAATTTTTTTGAAAATTTAAATCCAGAACAAGTAGGCAGGTTAGGGGCTCAAAAAGCTCTTCGTTATTTAGGAGGAATTCCAGGTAAAAATTATCGAGGTCCTGTTTTACTCGATTGTTTACTTGCCGCTGAAATTTTAGAAGTTTTGGTTTCAAGCTTTTGCGGTGATGCGATTGCCAAACAAAGATCGATGCTTGAAAATAAATTTGGTCAAAAAGTTTTCTCTGAACAACTGACTTTAATTGACGACGGGTTGCTCAAAGAAGGCTACGCTTCTTTTCCTTTTGATGGGGAGGGAAGTCCTAAACAAAAAACGATTCTGCTCGAAAAGGGAGTTTTTCTTAACGCGTTACTCGATCAAGAATATGCCCGGCGCCTTAAGCGCCCTCTCACGGGATCGGCTTCACGAGAAGGAATCCGAAGGCCGCCTCATATTTCCTGCTCGAATTGTTATTGGATTCCAGGTCGCTTTTCGTTTGAGGAGTTGACTCAAAAAATAGGAGATGGGATTTACATTACAGATTTAGTAGGCTTACACACGGCAAATCCTATTTCGGGTGATTTTTCGGTAGGCGCTCAAGGTTTTGAAATTCGAGGGGGAGAAATTGCTCGTCCTCTCAAGCAAATTGCTGTTTCGGGTAATTTAAAAGAGGTCATGGCCCAGGTGAAGGAGGTCGGCTCAGATCTTCGTTTCGCCTTTAAAATGGGCTCTTCTAGTCTCTGGATAGAAGAAATGAATATCGCAGGCGAGTAAACTTACTTGTCTCCGGCGGGGTACAAGCTTAATCCTAAGAAAACCATTTGATTTTTGTCTCTAAGATTTTCTAGGGTAAATTCATTGACCCTTCTCGAATCCTCTTTTATACTCCAAAGAGCTGGGCTCTAAGCCGTGAAAATCATTTAGTCTTTCTAATTTTAGTGAAAAGTTTGCATCTTATGAAAATCGAAGCATACGGCATATCAAACGTTGGCATGAAGCGTTCTCAAAATGAGGATAATTATCTCATTAATGAAACCATTCAACTCTATGTAGTCGCAGATGGAATGGGCGGACATTTAGGAGGAGAATTTGCCTCACGCATGGCAGTTTCTACCATTGAAGAAGTAATTGAACGTTTTGAAAATCCTGATGCCACTCAAATTCATGGCATTAATTCTGAAGATGCAGTCTATGGCGAACGCCTTCGATTCGCGATCAGCGAGGCTTCGCGGCGTATCTACGAGCAGGGCCTTTACGATGAATCGTTAAAGGGGATGGGTACCACTGCAGTCGCGGTAATGGTAAATGAAGAAAAAGCCTATATCGCCCACGTTGGAGATTCACGTGCTTATTTAATTCGTAACGGAACCATTGAACAAATTACCGAAGATCACTCTTTAGTAACCGAACAGCTCAAGGCAGGTATTTTAGCGGCCGAAGAAGTGAAAGGTCATCGACTTAAAAATATTATTACTCGTTCCGTGGGTTATCAAGAAGAGGCAGAGAGCGATCTTGATGTTTTAACCTTGCAGGTAGGAGACCGTCTCTTATTATGCTCGGATGGCCTCTCTAACATGCTCGATGAAGCCCAAATTCTCAAAATCGCCGAAACGGCTCCTCTTAAACAAGCATGCGAAAAATTGATCGAAGCGGCCAATCAAATGGGTGGAGACGATAATATTACCACCATCATTGTTCAAGCTATTGAAAAGTAACAGGTTTTTAAAGGTTGACCTCCTGGTAAACCTCTGTTATTTCTATAATCACAATCATTAACAAATTCTAACAAAGTTATTTAGGTTTTTCATAAGTCCTTGAAACCTTAAGAATAACTTTAATAAAAAAGCGCAACTTCTTCCGGCATTTGCCGAGAATCTTAATGGAAGTAGGAGGTAGAACATGGATCGTTACAGCGTTTTATTGATTCCTGAAAATCACCTCGAAGCCAAGCGTTTTCATCTCTCTCGAGCGATGGTCTACGTAGCGTTTGCTTTGGTCGTCCTTTTCTTGACTTATAGTGCCAGCATGACTTGGGGCTTTCTCCATTACCGCAAGGTAGCTCTCTCGGGTGTTGAAAGTGTTTCTCCCGCCGATGAACTTTTTAAGTCTCAACTCTTAGCCAAAATGAATGCCTTAGAAGAATCTTTAAATCGCACTCAGCAATTTACTACCCGCATGGAATCTCGTTTAGGCGTTGATACCAATAAACTCAAAATTGGAGTGGGCTCTTCGGAACATGAAGATTTAAATAAATACCTCGAAAAACTTAATTCTCAAGGTCGCTTGCATCTTTCTGACCCGGGCGAGTCTCATACTTTCTATGAACGTTTGGGTGGCAAGCTTGAAGAACTTTCGGAATACGCTCTTTCTCTTGAAACGCGTGTGAATGAGGTTTACGAGCTTAGCCAAGATAAGTTTGCGTATTGGGCTTCAACGCCCTCGTTGTGGCCCGTTAAAGGTTGGGTAACGAGTGATTTTGGATCACGTTCTTCTCCCTGGACTGGCGAACCAAAATTTCATGAAGGTTTAGATATTGCGGCTCCTATTGGATCACCCATTTATGCTCCCGCCGATGGTTACGCCTCTTTTACAGGATATAAAGGAGGGTATGGAAACGCTCTCATTTTAGATCATGGATATGGTCTTTCAACTCTCTACGGCCACACTTCCAGCGTGCTTGTAAAAGAAGGTGAAAAAGTAAAACGCGGACAACTCGTAGCGTTAGTGGGTAGCACAGGTTCTTCCACAGGGCCCCATCTTCATTACGAAGTGCATGTAGACGGTGTTCCCACCGATCCTCTCAAGTATATTTTACGTTAAATAAATCCATTTTTTTATTTTCTTCCCCGTGAAAATAACAGTATATTCTGCCCAGACTGATCCTTCGGAAGATCAGTTTTAAGGGGGTGGAATGGTAAATCACTGGGTCCAGGTTGGGCCTTTTTCTTTTCCTTTTTTCTCTGGAAATTTATCTACGTCATCGCATGAGCGACCTGTCATGGGACAAGCTTTACCTGTTCGTTCGCAAGATACTTTTTTCTTCACTTCAGATTTTCAACTTCCTTCTCAAAGATCTTTTTCAACTCCCTCTGTTTTTTCTGCGCAATGCCCAGTGCGAAGAAGCCCCACAACCCAAGTTCTTCCTGCTCAAGCAGGTATGTTTGGCGGGCTTATTTATTGGGGTGGTTCAGCTCTATTTGGCTTGGGCGGTACGGCTTTCTTGTTAGGGATTCTTCAATGGGCTCGCCATCAAGTAGAGCAGGAAGGCAATATCGATGGCCTCGAGACCCTTTTTCATTACGCCGATCATGAAAATTTACTGGTTCAAAATTTTGTTGAAACGCTTTTAAGTTCTCTCAATCTTGAACGTTTACGTGCTCATTATGAAGCCGGTCCAGAGCTTGCACTTCCCATCTACGATTTGCTTCAACTTTATGAAACTTATCATCATCCCGAAGCGCTAAATGTTTTAGTTGATTTAGTAGCTTACGATCGGGCGCAAGTAGAATCTGGACATGTAGCTTATTATGAGCGTTTAGAAGACGCCCGAAAATATCCAGATTCTGTGATTCAAGCTTTGTTGCGGCAAAGTTTGTCGGCTTTAAATCCTGGAGAACTCATTCCCTTAGCTGCCCACGATCAAGAAGCTTTCCATATTTTGCTTACTTTAGCTTTTGAGAGAGAAAATCCTCTCGCAATGAGAGCTCTTCAGCAAGTGGATCTTGTTGCAGTAGCCGATTTTGTTCATCGTGCTCCCCATCCTACTGTTTTGGTACGGAGCTTTGAAGCTATTGTGTGGGCGGGCGTTGCGGGTAACCCGCACTGGAATCAAGCCCTCGATGTATTTTCGTTGGCGGAGGATCCGGCTTTTACTTCTACCGATGCGTCTTCAAGTGCTGCATCTGCTCTTCTAAGGCTCTTTGCTATGGCCCAAAACAATGCTGAGCTGAGAGAACGTCTGCGGGAATTAAATCTGGAATCTTGCGAAAGGCTTGTGGCGGAGTTACGTCAAGACCCTAGGCGATTTTGGCAGACTCTTTCTCTTTTGGATGCGATGAGAAATGTCTCGGGTGTTTCGGTCTTGGCCGGAACCGATCCATTGCTCTATGCGCACGTGGAAGAGGGAGAGAGAAACCTTTATTCGGCATTGCTTTTAGAAGAAATGGTTCGCGCCGAGCGCTACGACGCTCTAGAAATCATAGCTAGACGGGTGGAGGAGGGAGCACGACTTGAAGATTTGAGAGCGTTAAGAAGAGTATTGGAAAATAGAAATTTAAGGACTGTGCCACGTTTTGTGATGAGTTTTGATTTGACGAGAGTGCAAGCGGCAATGGGAGAAAATGCCCAGTACGATTGTGAGGCAGAGGCGTGCTTCGATCGATTAGCGAGTTTTAATCATGAAGCAGCTGAGGCATGGAGAAATACTCAAACACCCGAAGATCGCATGCTACGCCGTTATTTTCAAATGCGGCAGCGACAAGAAGGGGTGATGGCTCATTTAGAAGCTTTAAGGGACGACCCGGGACATTCAATCGAAACGACTCGCGAATATTATGCCCTTCAAATCTTAATGGATTGGGATAGTCTTTCTGAATCCGATCATCATGTTTTCTATGGAGCAAATCCTGCAAGGGCTTTGGGAGAGGTGCCTCGTACTTTTGTAGTGCATTATTCTCAACGATCACATCCTATTTCTCCGCTTCTTGCCCGCTCTCTTTTAATGGCCTGGGTTGCTCCAATTTATGACCCTTATTTTGATGCATTTGCAATTCCTCCGGAGTCTCGAGAAGTGCTTTTAAGAAATCGCCTTTTTCGAACTGAAAGGGGAGAGCTTCGATTTGATCTTTGTCATCCGCAAGAGATCACTTTAGAAGTTCAACGACAAGGATTTAGGTTATTGGCAGAGGGATTATCTGGAGGCATTCCTGGGGAGCACCGATTCCGTCGGGTTGAGACGAGTCGTAGCAGCACTCGTCCTCCCAGAGAGCCTTCTCCTTTCGAGGTGTTAGGCGAAATCTTAGAGAGACGGGGCCCCGAAAGAACGACTCATTTTCCTCCCGCTTTAGACGTTGACCTAAGGAGGGCAGGGCGTTAAAAGAAATCAAATAAAAGTACGCAACTTTTTTGACGCTTTGCCGAGAAATGCAAAAATTCTTACATAATTTATTTTCGAGAGAGATTTAAAGGAAAGGTCTGATATGTCAATTTGTCGTAACCTGACGCTTAGTGCTGCTCAGCGTGCGTGTTTGCAAGATCAAGAACTCACTCAAACTCCAGCGGATATTTCGCGCTGTTTAGGGCTTTATGAAGATATTCAAGGAGTTTTTCAACCCGCTTTAAGCGATGAAATTCCCGCATCGGGAGTAAGTTTAACGGTTAATGTAGAGCGCAATTCAACAGCACCTCAGACCGCCTTTACAGCTTCATTAACCGACCCCAGCACTTGTCTCGAAAGACCCGAATTTCAAAATGCCCTCAACCCTATTGCCCGTGCCAATTTGAATCGATCGTTGATGGCTATTCGCGGCTATGAACTTTGGTTTAACGATAACCCTAGCGTCGCACTTTCTAGCCAACAAGTAAGTTTAGTAGGGTGGGACGGCTTTGTGCACTATCGACGAAGTGTCGGCCAAGCCGTTCCGGCGAATGTGAC
>CAYWGE010000072.1:0-8199 GCA_964457215.1 uncultured Pseudomonadota bacterium | reverse complement strand
CAACAAGCAGGTTTAGGTCGAAACGACGCAATACGGTGTTTAGATCAATTTGTTAGCAGAGGAACCTTAACCGAAGCCGTTACTCGAGCAGACCGATTTGCTCAAGAAGCAGCACAGGCTGCACAACGCCTGGCAGCATTGGAACAACAAGCTGCACCAGCCGCTCAACCTGCTGTTGCACAAGCTGGCCAGACTCTCCGCACTGTTGGAGAAATAGCCCCTCAACGAGTCAACGATTTAGGCCAAGCAGTTCGAACAGCGGAAGGAGAAGCGACTTTAATCGATGGTGAAACCGTTCGAGTAGCCCGACAAACTAGAAGTGGCGTGGATGGTTTACGACAAAGTGCAGGTCAAGCCTTCGACTCCCTACGACAAGCGGGGACTCAAACCATTCAAACCTTAAGAAATAACTGGCAGACCGTAGTAGCTACAACCACGGCAACAATCCGAGCCTCTCAAATGACCGCCGCTGCGACAGGAAGCACCGCAACCGCTGGAGCTTTAGGAACCTTAGCTACTGGTACAGTAGGCCTAAACCTTCCAACCGCCGCAGTTGTAGTCGGAGGATTGAGTATTGGAGGTGGAGTAACTCATGGCATGGATCAAGCGTGGGGCTCACCGATAAGTTTGATCCGAGCGGGAGTAGACTTAGCTCGCACCGGAAGCATTGACCAAAACAATATTAACCTGGGTCTTACCGAACATGTCACCGACTTTGTCTATTGGGTCACTCACTAAGCAATAGACAAGTTCTTTATTTCATTCCTAAAAGGAGAACATGAAAAAACGTGTTCTCCTTTTATTTTTAGAAATCTCGAAAAAAGATTTAGACCTTGCCTCAGGCTTACTTTATCAACTGGGCATTTCTTCGCTCGAAGAAAAAAATAGCCGGAATCGAACTCTTCTCAAAGCAGAACTTCCTCAAAAAAATACGATCCCTAAAATTAAAAAATTAATTAAAGTTCATCCTCAGATTTTCAAAAAAATGCGGGTGAGTGCTTTAAAAGATTTCAGTTGGCAAACCCAATATCAAAAACATCTTAAACCTTTTTTATTTCTTAAAAATCCAGAGCTTTGGATCGAACCCCGCGCTCAAAAAAAATTAAAATCGAATACTCTGCAAATCGAGGCTGGACTTGCCTTTGGTACAGGAGCTCATCCCACCACTCAACTTGCGGCCCAACTGCTCACCGAATCCATCCAAAAAAATTCCATCAAAGAAATAATAGATCTCGGCTGCGGCACAGGACTTTTAGGATTAGTGGCGAGTAAACTTACGGGCTGTAAAGTTTGGGGAATCGATAATGATCCTGTTGCGCTTGAAGTTGCTCGAGAAAATTTTAAGAAGAACACATGTAAAGCACGCTTTGCAGAATCGTTAGTGCCCCTCCAAAAGAAGAAACTGCCTTTAATCGTCGCAAACATCCTACTCTCAACCCTCGTAGAACTCCGCGCTAGCATTACCAAGCATCTGCAGAAAAAAGGGTTATTAATTGTAAGTGGTTTACTTTACCGCGACTGCGAAGAACTGCTCAAAGAATATAAAGATTACACTCTCTTAAAACGCTTAAACCGCAAAGGTTGGGCAGCATTGTTGCTTCAAAAAATCTAACCTTAAAAAAAACACCCCGAAAAATCGGGGTGTAAAAAGAAAACAAATCTAAAAAATCAATCGAGTTTTAACTTAGGAGGAGGAGTTTTCGCCATATCATTCGCCACCCGAGAGACTACTTGAATTTGAGTTTCGATCATGGCCTTTTGAATCGCCTCTTGGGCTTGTTGATTGGCTACGCTGGCTTGAAGCCCGCGGGTGAGAGGGGTAGCCGTTTGGGTTTTAACCCCTTTACTCGCCTGATCTAAATTTTCTGCAAAACTAGGACGTCCACTCGTAGCCGTACTAGGTGCAGGGGTAGCATTGTTCGCAGGGGCTGAAGTATTATTCTCTTGATTACGAAAACCGACTTGTACTTGGCGCATAAAATCTCCTTATTTAATCCTAATGTGATTATCGGCTATTAAGCAAAGGAAAGGTGCTAAAAAAGAGGGATTAATTCAAATATTCTTTAAAACTCTTTTTAGAGGAGGTGGGATTAGCAGCTTCTAACAATTCGTCTGCTGTTTCAAAATTCATCTGACGACGGCAACCCAAAGGGTTTAAATCTACTTTTTCTTCAACTTCATAATTCTTTAAAAGCACTAGAGTTTTTTGACTATTGGGTAAATGAAGCGATTGGGCCTTGGGTAATAAAGGAGACTTTTGAGAGGGATGGGGAAGATAAACACCCCCCGAACTCATCACTTCTCCAGATTGAGTGATATTTTGGAGTTGGTGAGAAACGCCTTGTAAGGTTTCTCGGGCGACAGTACCACATAGATCTTCGGGATATTTCCTCATAAAATTTCCCTCCACCTATCTGTAGTAGCAAGCGCCATACCAAAGGCTTATTAATGCGGTGCGGCACACTTTTTCGTAGAAATTCTAGTGAGTTAAAAATAAGGGCAAAAATAGTTATGTACATAATTGGCGCCTTGAAACCCCAGAGACTGTTAAAGAAGTCAAAGATTTGACAAAGCCTGGGTGGTTTTATTCCCCATGTTTGAAAAATTTAAGTTTTGCTACGTTTTGATGGTTTTTTTCGGGTGGGGAAATTCGCTTTTCCTCTTAAATGGCGATGGAAAGTAATCGCAAAACGATGGGCTTCGTCTCGAATTTTCATAAGCAAATGAAGCTCAGGCGCATGAGAAGAAAATAAAATCGGATCTTTTCTATTTAATAAAAACACTCGCTCGGGTTTTTTTGTTCCCCCGATTTCTTTTTCTTTGGCGAGTGAAACTAAATCAATATTTAAAATATCTAAATCTTTCAGTGCCGCATGGGCCGCATTCAACTGCCCTTTTCCTCCATCAATAATTATTAAATCAGGATAAGGCCAATCGACATTTTTCAAACGGCGCGTTAGCACTTCATAGAGCATGGCAAAATCATTAGCTTGATGGACGGTTTTTATTTTAAATTTTCGGTAATAATTTTTGTCGGGCCTTCCTTCCACAAAACAAACACAAGAACCTACCGGATGGGTGCCTTGAATATTTGAAATATCATAACATTCAATCCGTTCGGGAGTTCTAGACAAATGAAGGGTTTCTTGAAGTCGAGTTAATAATTGGGCGTTATCTTCTTGTTTTTGAAAATCACTTTGCAAGCGCAGTTTTGCATTTTCGCAGGCAAGCTGGATTTTTTTATACTTCTCCCCTTTTTGCGGATTTGATAATTGGACTCCTTTGCTTTTTCGCTCTGAGAGTATTTGTTCTAAACTTTCAGAACTAGGCAAAGCAACTGGGCCCAAAATCATGCCTGGGATTTGAAAAGGAAGTTGATAAAATTGAAGGATGAAACTTTCAACAAGCTCAGATTCTTCTTCGAGACTTTTCAAAAGATAACTCTTTGTTTCTAAAAGATTCCCCTGGCGATAAATCATAACAACAAAGCTAACGCGATCAGCCTCCCGCGCAAAACCAATCACATCTTGATCCTCTTGAAAATGCTTCACGACATGCTGGTTTTCAAAACTGACTTCAATGGCATTTAGTAAATCTCTTAAGCGTGCCGCCTCCTCGTATTTTAAATTCTCAGAAGCTTCCTCCATTTTTGTTTTTAAAAGTCTAACTAATTCCACATTTTTATTTTGTAAAAATAGAATGACCTGCTTCACCCATTCAGCATAATTTTCTTTGGAAATGTAGCCAACACAAGGCGCGTCGCAACGTTTAATTTGATATTGAAGACACGGCCTCGATCGATTTGCAAAGTCATGATCTTTGCAATCCCGAAGGCGGAAATACCGCTGCAGAAAGTCCATCATCTGGCGTGCATGAAAGGCACTCGTATAAGGGCCAAAATAAAGATTACCATCTTTCTTAACTTCTCGTGTTGCATAAAGTCGTGGGAAATCATGAGTGGTTGTGAGTTTAAGAGATAAATAACTTTTATCGTCTTTTAAAAAAATATTGTAACGGGGTTTATGTTTTTTAATCAGGGTGTTTTCTAAAAGTAGCGCTTCTTTTTCATTACTCGTGACCAGGATTTCGATATCGGCCACTTTACGCATGAGAAATTGAAGTTGATAGCGAGTGTCGCGCTCTGAAAAATAATCCGAAACTCTTTTACGTAGATCAATTGCCTTCCCTACGTAGAGAATTTCTCCCTTCTCATTTTTCATGAGATAAATCCCAGGCTGCTTAGGAAATTTTTTTGTTTTTTCTAGAAGGATTTCTTCGGGCATAAAAAATTCTGCGCTCCATTAACTGGCCTTGGACGCAGCAAGCAGCGCCCCTACGGAGATCAGGCTAAAGCTTCACACCTACCGCAAGGCCTTGTATCTCTAGCCTTTGAATTTGATCACGCAGCTCTGCCGCGTGTTCAAAATCGAGATTTTTAGCTGCGGCCTTCATCTCTTTTTTCATTTTCTCAATCAACGCTGGGATTTCTTCAGGTGCGACTTTCTTCTGGTCTCCAATCTCAACTTCAAGCGGCACTGTGTAATAATCTTGCTCGGGCAAAGTATCTAAGAGATCGGAAATTTCTTTTTTGATGGTTTGAGGAGTAATGCCATGGGCCTTATTGTAATCTTCTTGAACTCTGCGCCGGCGCTCTGTTTCTGAAATAGCCTTTTTCATGGAATCGGTCATGACATCGGCATATAAAATTACCTGTCCATTCACATTGCGCGCGGCACGACCAAAAGTCTGAATTAGAGAACGTGCCGAACGCAAAAATCCTTCTTTATCTGCATCAAAGACTGCGACCAAAGAAACCTCCGGCAAATCTAAACCCTCTCGAAGAAGATTAATACCTACTAAAACATCGAATTGTCCCTGACGTAAATCGCGAAGCACTGCCACTCTTTCTAAGGTTTCTACATCCGAATGAAGGTATCGAACTCGCACTCCTTGCTCTTGATAATATTGAGTCAGATCTTCGGCCATGCGCTTGGTAAGAGTCGTGACTAAAACACGCTCCTTGCGTTTAACGCGTAACCTCATTTCTTCTAATAAATCTTCTACTTGGCCTTTGACTGGACGCACCTCAATTACAGGATCCACCAAACCTGTAGGACGAATTACTTGTTCAACAATCTCTCCTCCTGATTTTTCTAATTCAAATTCTGCGGGAGTTGCTGAAACATAAATAGACTGGCTGAGTAAATTCTGAAATTCTTCAAATTGAAGAGGCCGATTATCTAAAGCGGAGGGAAGACGAAAACCATAATCCACCAAAGTTTGTTTACGCGCGCGATCCCCGTTATACATTCCTCGCACCTGCGGAATAGTTAAGTGCGATTCATCGAGCACCATTAAAAAATCCTTGGGGAAATAATCAATTAAAGTAGGGGGAGGCTCACCCGGTTTTCTACCGGTCAAATGCCGTGAATAATTTTCAATCCCCTTACAAAAACCAATTTCTTCCATCATTTCTAAATCATAGTTCGTGCGTTGCTCTAAACGTTGCTGTTCGACCAATTTATTATTTTCGTAGAACCATTGGAGACGTTGCTGAAGTTCTTCTCGAATCGCCACGATGGATTTTTTAAGTTGATGATCCCAGGTGACATAATGACTTGCAGGATAAATGGCTATTTTATCTAAATTTTGGAGGATCTCGCCGCGGAGCGGATCAATTTCTAAAATCTGATCAATCTCATCTCCAAAAAATTCCAGGCGAATCGCTTTACTCTCTTCGTGGGCCGGAAAAATCTCAACGACATCTCCCCGCACACGGAAAGTACCTCGATGAAAATCATAATCGCCGCGTTGGTACTGAATCTTTACCAAATCTTTTAAGATTTCATTGCGATCGATCTGCTGATTTTTTTCAAGAAAAACTAAAAGCCCATGATAAGCCTCTGGTGAACCCAAACCGTAAATACAAGAAACACTGGCTACAATAATTACATCATTGCGTTCTAAAAGAGATCGCGTGGCAGAATGGCGTAATTTATCAATTTCTTCATTAATGGCCGAATCTTTTTCAATAAACAAATCCCGCTGCGGCACGTAAGCTTCGGGTTGATAGTAATCATAATAACTGACGAAATATTCGACCGCATTTTCAGGAAACAAAGCCCGGAATTCTGAAAAAAGCTGTGCTGCTAAGGTTTTATTAGGCGCTAAAACTAAGGTGGGTTTATTGACTCGTGCAATCACATTAGCAATAGTAAAAGTTTTACCAGAACCCGTCACGCCTAGAAGAGTCTGATGTTTTCTACCTTCGAGCACACCGCGAGTCAGGATTTCGATCGCCTGAGGCTGATCTCCACACGGTTTAAAATCTGAAATAAGTTTAAAAGGTTTCATAGCAATTGAAAAATTTATTAACTCTTATTTAAACTTGTTAAGACTTGTAAGACACCAGCCAAATTATCTTCATTATTTCCCTCACAAACCTTTTATCTCGCCGCTCTTCCCGATACAATACATATTGGCATTGAATCTAACAGGGGGAAAACCATGAAAATTATTCTGAGGTGGCTTTTACTTTTGTGCGTAGGAATTCCTTTATCTATAGCTGTCTCTTGCAATAGTGATGGGCTTGGGGGAGCAAGTGTTTTCTCGGTAGGAGGTTCCGTAAGTGGGCTTTCCGGAACTCTAGTGCTTACTTTAACAACAAATAATGGAGCTTCTCCTGAAAATCTCTCTCTCACCACGAATGGGGCTTTTACTTTTCCCTCTACTAATTTATTTGAAGGAAACACCTACACGGTTTCTGTCTCTACTCAACCGAATACACAAACTTGCGTCGTAAGCGACGGAAGCGGCACTATTGCAAACTCCAACATCACCAATGTTTCGATTGATTGTTCCAATCCAACACCGGGAGCTAATATTTCTTTTGTGGGTGTGAATAGCCAATCTATCCTTTTTACATGGGGAAAGGCGACAGATGCGAATACACCTCCTTCTGAACTCCAATATAAGGCCGTAATAAGCACTAATCTGAATGATCTGGACACAATCGATGCGGCAAACGCACTGACAGGAAGTAATATTGTAAAAACCTGGACTCCTAATCTGAGTGAAGTACAGGCCCAAAGCTTAAGCCCTTCCACCACTTACTATGTTGCTGTCTTGGTAAGAAATAACGCAGGAAATATAGCGCTCTACTCGCCTCAATCCACGACCACTTTTGCGGGAAAACAAATTTTTGTTTCTTCAATAGGTAGAGATGGAAATATGGGAGGGGTCTTTGGAGCGGATGATATGTGTACTATAGATCCGGATGTTCCCGCTCTTGGAACTTACAAAGCAATGATTGTAGATGGCGTAATTCGTATCGCCTGCACCACGGCCGACTGTCTCACAGGAGGATCAAGCGAAAATATAAACTGGGTACTCACTCCCGATACAGTCTATGTTCACACCGACAACACACCTATCGGGACCAGTAATGGAAACGGTATTTTTACTTTTCCTCTTAGCAGCAGCTTTGGGAATTCTAGTGTGCAAACTTGGACAGGAATGAATGCGGATTGGAAAACAGGAAATACCTGCACTACCTGGACTGTCAGTACTTTCCCACCGTTTGGAGCTGCGGGATTTGACACCAATACCGATAGTGGCGCAATTTATACCGCCGACAAGAAATGTAACGAAAACACGGGATATTTGATTTGTGTAGAACAATAACGATAAGATCGCTTATCAAATCAAATATTTTTAACGATCCACTCTGTACTACCATCAGGCTTGTCTTTTAGAACAATGCCTTGGGAGGCAAGCTGGTCGCGTATTTCATCAGAGCGCTTAAAGTTTTTGTTTTGGCGAGCTTCTTTTCTCTCTTGGATTAAACGTAAAATCTCTGCTTCATCAATTACCAAAGAAGAAAGACGAGTTTTATGAACTCGAGTAAAAAAGGCATCGGGATCCGGATAGAGGCAACCTAAAACCGAAGAGATTTTTTCAAGATCTGCAAAATATTTCTTGAGAAAACTTGTACTATCTTGTGCCTGATCTAATAATTTATTCACTTCACGAATCGATTCAAAAACAAAACCCCAAACAGCCGCCGTATTAAAATCGTCATTCATTGCCTCTTCAAAAGATTGGAGAAGATTAAATGAAAGTGAGGCACCAGGCTCTGTAACCTTATTTTTTTTCTCCATCACCTCTTTTGCGCGTTTTAAAGTCGTATAATAACGATCT
>CAYWGE010000071.1:0-8254 GCA_964457215.1 uncultured Pseudomonadota bacterium | reverse complement strand
AAAAATAAATCGGTGCGCAAAACTAAAAAAAAACAATCTATTTCTAAAAAAATTAAAAAAAGGAGAATACTTGTGTCTAACTATTTCTTTACGAGTGAATCGGTTACAGAGGGTCATCCCGATAAAATTGCCGATCGAATTTCAGATTCGGTTTTAGATGCGATTTTAACTCAAGATTCTAAAGCAAGAGTCGCCTGTGAAACTTTAATTACCACAGGATTTGCTCTTATCTCGGGAGAAATTACTACAAATGCCCAAATCGATTATACCGATGTAGCCCGCAAAGCGATTCACGATATTGGTTACGATAGCAGTGAAAAAGGTTTTGATTATAAAACTTGCGGAATTTTGCTCTCCATCGATAAGCAATCTCCCGATATTTCGATGGGAGTGACTGAAGGAGAAGGGCTTTACAAAGAGCAAGGGGCAGGTGATCAAGGTCTTATGTTTGGTTATGCCTGTGATGAAACCCCTGAGCTCATGCCGATGCCCATCTGCTTTTCGCATCGTATTACTCAACGTTTATCGGAGGTGCGAAAAAACGGAAGCCTTAAGTTTTTAAGACCCGATGGAAAATCTCAAGTTACCGTGGAATATGCGGGGGGTAAGCCTCAACGAGTAGATACGGTAGTAGTTTCGACTCAACATAATCCTGATGTTTCCCACGAAGAACTTAAACAAGCGGTTTTGGAAGAAGTGATTAAAAAAGCGATTCCTGCTAATTTGTTAGATTCTAAAACACGTTATTTTGTCAATCCCACCGGACGATTTGTCGTGGGAGGACCTCAAGGAGATTGTGGTCTCACAGGCCGAAAGATTATTGTGGATACTTACGGTGGAATGGGTCGTCACGGTGGGGGAGCTTTTTCCGGCAAAGATCCTACAAAGGTCGATCGTTCTGCTTGTTATATGGCCCGCTACATTGCTAAAAATATTGTGGCCTCCGGAGCCGCTCAGCGCGCTGAAGTTCAAGTTGCGTACGCCATTGGTTATCCCGAGCCTGTTAGTGTTTTGGTTGAAACCTTTGGAACTGAAAAGGTAAGCGCAGAAAAAATTGCTTTAGCAGTGCGCGAGTGTTTCCCTTTAAGTCCTTCCGGAATTATTCAAGCCCTGGATTTACGTCGCCCGATTTATGCAAAGACAGCCGCGTATGGCCATTTTGGTCGGAATGAGCCGGAGTTTACTTGGGAAAAAACCGACAAAGTATCTGCTTTGAAGAAAATTCTTGGATTATAATTTTAATGATAATGTAGGAGCGCCTCTTGCTGCGTCCCTACAATAATTTATATAGGGGATTTATGTCACAAACTGCACAAAAGATTCAAAATGAAGATTTTAAAGTCGCGGATTTAGGCTTAGCCGAGTGGGGCCGAAAAGAAATCGAACTGGCCGAGATTGAAATGCCGGGTCTTATGGCGACGCGCCAAAAATATAAAAAGTCCCAACCCTTAAAAGGGGCTCGTATTGTGGGTTGTCTACACATGACTATTCAAACGGCGGTCTTGATTGAAACCTTAGTGGAGCTAGGAGCTCAAGTTAGGTGGTCCTCTTGCAATATTTTTTCGACTCAAGATCATGCTGCGGCAGCGATTGCTAAGGCAGGAATTCCTGTTTTTGCGTGGAAGGGCGAAACCGAAGAGGAATATTGGTGGTGTGTGGAGCGCAGTTTAGAATTCCCCGAAGGTCCAAATCTTTTACTGGATGACGGGGGCGATCTTACTCAACTTGTTCACCAAAAATTTCCAGAACTTCTGAAAAATATTAAAGGAGTCAGTGAAGAAACTACCACTGGTGTGCATGCTCTTTATAAAATGTTGGAAAAAGGGGAGCTTAAAATCCCTGCTATTAACGTGAACGATTCGGTGACTAAATCGAAATTTGATAACCTCTATGGTTGTCGCGAATCTTTAGCAGATGGAATCAAACGCGCGACGGATATTATGGTCGCTGGGAAAGTTGTAGTTGTTGCAGGTTATGGAGATGTCGGCAAAGGTTGTGCACAAGCCATGCACGGTTTAGGTGCACGCGTGATTGTTACAGAGATTGATCCTATTTGCGCCCTACAAGCAGCGATGGCCGGCTATCAAGTCACTACTATGGATGAAGCTTGCAAAGTTGGGGATATTTTTGTCACCACAACGGGTTGCAAGGATATTATCCGTATCGAACATTTAGAGAAAATGAAGAATTCTGCCATTGTCTGCAATATTGGCCATTTTGATGTGGAAATTCAAGTCGCCCAATTGAATGCTTTCAAGGGCATCAAAAAGACAGAAATCAAACCTCAAGTAGATAAATATACTTTCCCAGATGGGCATTCGATTATTTTGTTGGCCGAAGGTCGATTGGTAAATTTAGGTTGTGCGACCGGCCATCCTTCTTTTGTAATGTCTAATTCCTTCACTAATCAAGTCTTGGCTCAAATTGCTTTATTTACCCAAAAGCACGAAGTGGGTGTGACGGTTCTTCCCAAAGTTTTAGACGAAGAAGTTGCTCGCTTACATCTAGAAAAGTTGGGAGTAAAACTTGAGAAGCTTTCTCCCGAACAAGCGAAGTATTTAGGCGTGAGCCCAGATGGCCCTTATAAGCCGGAGTATTATCGATATTAAATTTGAAGAAGTTTAATGTGTTCGAATCGGCGGATGATTTTTTTTCATTCGCCGATTTTTTTATTTAAGGATTGTAGAAAAGCCAGGCATTATTTCGACCCAAGACCGGGCACAATCGACCAAAGCTTCCATCGCGTAAATCAATTCTTTCGCAGCGAGACATGTCTGCCTGCAAAGGCCCACGACTCGTCGCGAGAGCTGCCTCTACGGCTAATTCGTCAGCGGGGCGTCTCGAATGACCTGCTACTACGCTCCGAAAAGCAGCTTCTTGGGCGGCCAGCGTTCCGTTTGGATCGCTTACATCCCCGACATGATCTGCAGAAGTTGAGGGAGGGCAAACCCAGGATTGAAAGTAGTCGAACGCACTTGTAAAAAAATGTTTAATTCTATCCATAAAGTCTCTATTTAGATTTTCGGTTGATTCCCCAGAAAGTTGCGTTAAAAAGACAGAAGCTAAAAGCAGGTAATTTTTTGTGGGGAAATCTAAAGATACGGCTTTAAAATCATTCTTTATGAATGGAATCGAGAATCAATATGGAAATCTTAAACTTTGAGAATTTGCTGGCCCTAGCCACCCTCACGGGTTTGGAAATTGTATTAGGGATTGATAATATTATTTTCATTGCCATTCTCACAGGCAAATTGCCGAAAGAAAATCAAAAAACTGGGCGCAGTATAGGGCTTGCTTTGGCAATGCTTATGCGTATTGGACTTCTTTTAAGCTTAAGTTGGGTGATGAGTTTGACCGAACCTTTGTTCAGCATTTTAGGGCAGGATTTTAGTGGTCGTGATCTTATTTTGCTCGTGGGAGGTTTATTTTTAATGGCCAAGGCGACGACCGAGATCCATCAGAAATTGGAGGGCCAAGAGCATGAGCGTAGCGTAAAAGCGAAAGTTTCTTTTGGGGGGGTCTTATTTCAGATTGCTCTTTTAGATATCATCTTTTCGCTCGACTCGGTGATTACCGCAGTGGGAATGGCGCAACAAATCTGGATCATGATAGTTGCAGTGGTCTTGGCTGTGGGAGTAATGATGCTGTTCTCTGGGGCGGTTGTTCAATTTATCGAAAAACATCCTACTTTTAAAATGCTTGCTCTCTCTTTTCTGCTCTTAATTGGAGTGATGTTAGTAGTGGATGGTTTTGGAAAACACGTCAACAAAGGCTATATTTATTTCGCCATGGCCTTTTCTCTTTTTGTAGAGTTGCTCAATATCCGCATCCGTAAAAAAAGCGAACCTCTTCATCTGAAGAATTAAGCGAATAATTTTAGCTGAGTTTCTCTTCTTTTAAAACTCTGAGTGGAAAGAGAAATTTTTTCTCGCATAAACCCAGCCTTCTTTGCTGAGAGTCTAAAAAGATTTTCAATTTGTTCTGCAAAAATCCCTTTTCCACGCATGCGTGACCCGAAATTATTATCCTGAACATTCCCATCTCGGATATCTTCAAGACGATGAATGATTTTTTCTTTTCGGTCCGGAAAGTGAGTCTCGAGCCATTGAATAAAGAGCTCTTTGACCGCATAAGGGAGCCGGAGCACCGTAAATCCTGCGGATTGAGCACCCACTTCGGCTGCTGCTTTAAGAAGATGGGGAATTTCTGAATCAGTCAACGCAGGAATAATCGGGGCCATGAGAATGCCCACCGGGATTTTCGCCTGACTTAAGGCGCTAATAGTCTCTAAGCGAGCTGTTGGACTTGCCGCTCGGGGTTCTAAAATACGCGCTAAATCGCTCTTAAGACTAGTGAGAGAGACAAAAACCTTTGCCGCTTGATGTTGGGCTAATATCTTGAGCAGATCAATATCGCGTTGGACGAGCGCATTTTTAGTAATGATCACTACAGGATTTAAGAACTCTGCGAAAACTTCTAAGCAACTTCGCGTAATCTTGAGGTGACGTTCAATGGGTTGATAACAATCAGTGACTCCACTCATAGAAATGACTTGAGGGACCCAGCGTGAAGAAGAGAGCTCTTTTTTCAGGAGCTCGGCCGCTTTAAATTTTGCGAATATTTTGGTTTCAAAATCAAGGCCGGCGGAGAGCCCTAAATATTCATGATAAGGCCGGGCGTAACAATAAATGCAGCCATGCTCACAGCCACGGTAAGGATTGAGTCCATAATCAAAAGGGAGATCAGGGCTATCGTTTTTACTAAGTAGGGTTTTTGTTTTATCAGGAAAAACTTGAGTTTTGATTAAACGGCCTTCTTCTTCCTCTTGAAACTCAAGCGGCGTTTCCTCGTAGCCTTTTGTCTCAAAGCGATTTTTTGGATTCGAAGCAGTTCCGCGACCCTGAATTTTTTTAGAGACGAGCATCCGTGCAGATTAATAAAAGGGATAATTTTTAACAAGAGGGTCAAACGATTTCGAGACTAATGTCTACAGCAGGAGCTGAATGGGTCAGCGCCCCCACTGAAATATAATCCACGCCGGTTTGAGCGACGGCCCGCACATTATTCAAATTGATATTGCCGGAGGCTTCGAGAATGGTGCGGCCCTTGGTTTCCAATACGGCCAGCCGCATATCCTCCAAAGGCATATTATCGAGCAAAATCCAGTCGGGCTTGCAGGCTAATACTTCAGTCAGTTGAGAGAGGGTATCGATTTCCACTTCTATCTTAAATTTCTTACGATTATGTTTTTTAACGGTTTCGATGGCCTCGGTTAAAGAACCAAACAGAGCCAGATGGTTGTCTTTAATGAGATAGGCGTCATAAAGTCCGAAGCGGTGATTGACTCCACCTCCGATTTTAACGGCATATTTTTGAAGCATTCTCCAGCCGGGAATGGTTTTTCGCGTATCCAAGATTTTGGTAGAGTTTCCACGAATCGCCTCGACAAATTTTTGTGTGAGAGTTGCAACGCCTGAGAGCTGTTGCACAAAATTAAGAGCCACTCGTTCGGCACTTAAGATATTTTGGGCTGCGCCTTCAATGACTGCTAAAATTTCACCGTCGTTGCAATGATCTCCTTCGTCTTTGCGAAGAAAAAATTTAGTTTTGGGGCTCACTTTCCTAAACACTTCCTGAGCCACTTCAAGGCCGGCTACTAACAGGGGGCCTTTCGCTACAAGCTGAGCCTTAATTTTAGGCCCGGCCTTTGAAAATAGGGCTTTACTGGTGATATCACCCATTCCTAAATCTTCGGCTAAGGCGATTTTGATGAGCTCTTGATAATATTTGGGTTGGAGTTTCATGAATTTGTTCGCTAGTCCGCGCCATAAATAGGGCGCAACTTTCTCCTTATTTTACCGATAACTGAAGAAGTAATTATGGTCAAACTTTGCGTTCAATCGAGTATAGATCAAAGTTGTATAGATTTGCAGCATGTTGCTCAAATCTCTCATGCCGAATACCCTCGTTTTGTGGCTCAATTCCCTAGGGGAGAAGGCTTAGTTACTGTGGAGAGAAATCATGGTGAGAGGATTGTCCATGACGTTTACCGAGTTTCTCCCACCCATTCTCTTCAATATGCGGAATTCTCAGAATTATTTCGAAACGTGAACTATTGGAATTCCCTTGAGGTTTTAGGGCTTAATTTAGGCCCTAACACTTTCATTCCTAGTGTCTCAGATCCCGGAGGATTAAGATCAATCACTTGGTTTGCTGGTGAGCACGAGGTTTATGATTTTAGACAAGAAGAAGGCCTTTTCCGTTATTTAGGACCCCTCGAAGGGGTGAGGGCATTCTATAGAATTTTAGATCGATCTCGGATGGAGTATTCTCGACAAAGTTGTAAGGGCTCTCCTCCAGGAGCTAGCTTCTGCTCGAGTGGTTTGGATAGACCACCCGCTCCAATTGAATTTGATAATTTTACTTTAGCTTCTAATCCTCAACAAAGGCTTTTAGAAGAAGTTATTTTAACACTGGGAGGGGGCATGGTCGGGGAGCTCAATCTCCCGGTTTTTTATAGTCCTTCTCTTGAGCGAAGTCCTGAGCTTTTTGCATTTACGAGTATGGAGGCCGGACATTATATTGCAATTGGGAATGTGTTTTTGGAGCAATATCCGGAAACCCAACGGTTAACTTTTGCTCATGAACTTGGACATCATATTTATTCTTTCCTGGGGCCCTCCCTTGTTTATACTTTAGTCGATTCATTAGGAACTTATGTTTATGATGGCTCTGAGGAGTCGCAAGCTTACCTGCGGTCTTTCCGGAGGAATTTATTGGGAGGAGATGAAAGAAGTTTAGAGGAGAGTGTGGACGATGAAATCTTTGCGGATGCGATTGCTTTTGAATATGCCAATGCAAGAAGTTTTGAATACCCTGACAGGCCTACTTTTGAGCTGGCTCAAGAAGAAGTTCGGCAACATTTGAGATTACGAGTAGAAGTTCTGAATGGGTATTCTTCAGCAATTGGCAATTATGTATTGAACAAACTAATCGATCGAATAGCCACTTGTCCTTTTCTTTCACGAGAAACCAAGATTAAAGTCTTTCACTTGATTCGAGATAAGCTTAGACCTTTCCTATGCCGCGTGTTTGACCAGAAATTGCTTTTGTTAGGCATGCGTCTGGACGAGACTTATTGATTTAATTTGCTTAATGAACGAGTTTATTTTCTACAAAAGGGCAAGCGCTTCTTGAATCTCTGCTTTCTGTTTTTCCCGGCTCGCAAGTTCTTGCCTCGTTTCAACTACCAATTCTTCTGGAGCATTTTCGATGAAGCTGGGAAGGGTGAGTTTATTGGAGAGAAGAGAGATGTCTTTTTCGGTTTTGTCTAATTTTTTCTGAAGTCTGGATTTTTCTTTATCGATGTCAATTAAGCCACTCAAAGGAATAAAAAGGATAAGTTCTCCATTAGCGGCCAGTCCTTTAGAGACAGGCTCTGTCGGAGTTTGGGAAATAAAGTGAATTTCAGAGATTTTTCCCAATTCTTGAATGCGGGGCAAAAGAGATTGAATCTCAGAAGGGTTTATAGAAGTTTTAATTTTTAGTGAAATTTTTTCTTTTGGATTAACCCCTGTCTCTGCTCGGATATTGCGGATGACAGAAACAATTTGACGAAGAAAATTTACACGAGTGAATGCAAGAAAATGTTTTTTTGCTTCTTTTTCATCGAGCGCCTTCGGAAAAGCAGCCACCATGATTGAATCATGCCGATCAGGAAGCTTTTGCCACAATTCTTCGGTAATAAAAGGCATGAGAGGGTGTAAAACTCTTAAGATGTTTTCGAAAATTTTGAGCGCGAATTGAGCACAACCCTGTTTTTGCTCGCCTTCCGAATAAAGGCGCGATTTGATGAGTTCTAAATACCAATCGCAGAAAACTTGCCAAACAAAGGTGAAGAGGGTGTGGGCCGCGACATTATATTTATACTCCGTGATCGCCTGAGACACGGTTTCGACGCATTGAGAAAGCTCGAATAAAATCCATTGATCTTCTTCGGTTTGGGGTTGGGCTTCTTCGATTTCTTTTCCGGATTTTACGCTCGGGAGCGCTGTAGAATACAGAAAACGTGCGGCATTCCAAACTTTATTGCAAAAATTGCGATAACCTTCCACACGATGTTCGTCCAACTTAATATCCCGGCCTTGAGCGGCAAAGGCAGCAAGGGTAAAGCGCAGCGCATCGGTGCCAAATTTTTCCATGAGCTCTACAGGGTTCACCACATTCCCCTTAGATTTGCTCATTTTTTGCCCTT
>CAYWGE010000070.1:2401-8334 GCA_964457215.1 uncultured Pseudomonadota bacterium | reverse complement strand
TTTAAAGAGTCTGCATTTAGAAAACTAAGCAATGGTGCGCTTTGGAGCGTGGCCGACATTATTACGATTTTTAAATCCTTCCGTTTTTTTTGCAGTAGGTGAAGATAGTTTAAAGATAAATCTATATGTAAATGTCGTTCATGAAACTCATCTAATAGAATCGCGCCCACATTTTCTAAATTGGGATTAGAAGATAAGAGCCTAAAAAACAATCCTTCTGTCAGAAATAAAAGCCGTGTTTGAGAAGAAGTTTTTTTTTCTAAACGAAAATGATATCCAACTGTTTTGCCGAGCTCTTCTCCCATCTCTTCTGCGATACGCGTTGCTGCAGCCTTTGCGGCTATACGGCGAGGGGTTAAGACCCATAATTGTTGAGGTGCAGCTAGAGTGCTTAATAAGGCTGGGGGAACTCGCGTGGTTTTTCCGGATCCTGGAGAAGCTTCTAGAATTAAATTAGATGAAGATCTAAACTTTTCGACAATTGTTGGTAGATATTGATCGATTGGGAGGGGCTGTCTCGGCATAAGAGGAAAAATTCTAAGCCCATCGTAATGATCTTACAACGTATTTTAGAAAGAAATATGTAAGCCCAGGTTGAGCTTTTTATCCATTCCTAGTTTGGTGGTTTCATTAAGCTGATAATTCATGCTTTCTTTGATTTTCTTCATGCCTACATTAAAAGGAAGTTGAGGGTTCACGTTAGATTGGGAGTTAGTTTGATTTTGTACAGACGGGAGGGTTCGAAAAAGGATGTTTGCATCTTGTCCCAGGCTCACCTGAGAGATTAATAACAAGGCAAGTGTTCCTCCGATCTGCAACATCTTTTTCATAAATGAAAATAAGAGCAAAAATTATGCCTGTTTTTTTACTCTTTTTTCTTTAATCAAGCTTAAACTCTTTTTAACAATTTTAAACAGACAAGCTTCGCGGTTAGATTACACGTCAAAACAAACTTTCATTTTTTTGACAAAGGTGGGTATTTTTTTATTTTGATACTACGGTGGGAAGACGAATGCGGTCTGCATGAAAGGGAGTTTCAGAGGCCTTCCAGTGACGGTGAGGTCGTTTGTAGACCATTCGGCTTTCTAATGCCGGAGAAACCTGCAACGGCTGGGAGTTGTCTTGGAGTTTTTTGAGTAATTTCACGACTTCGTTTACCCATTTTTCTTCATTAATATTCCCTAAAAGTAATTCTTCGTTCTGCCGATCGATCATAACGGAGTTTGGATTCTCACAATTGGTTAAACAATCGACAATTCGTAATTCTGCAATTTTCCCAAAAAAACCTTTTTTAAGCTTTTTTTCGTAGGTTTCTCTTAAAATTTTTTCACTCTGAAAAGAGGGGTCTTTTTGGGTGTTTTGAAGAGCGCAGGAACGGCAGACAAATAAGGTTGTTTTTGTAGAGCTCATGGCATCCTTTTTCTTTATAAAACAATAGGTTGTTTGTTTTCTGTCAAACTAGTAGAGTACATCTCTTGCACATCTCCTCTGAAAATAAAAGATGAAAGAAATAAAAAAATCAAACAAAAAATTTTTCATAAATGAAAAAAAATGGTTGAGACAAAATCAAACGCAACATAAAATATTTCAATAATCACAGATGATTAGCATTTCGCTAAAATGTTAAGAATCAATTGGCTTAAATAAAAACCTTTGAAGGAGAGAAAAAAATGAAAAAACTGACCCGTGCATTTCTAGTGTTAACGTTCCTGCTTTCGATGGCAGGTTACGTTCGTGCGGAGGCGACGGTGGTTCCTGAAGATTCAGACCCCCAAGCCTGCCAAGCGGCCCGCAAAAATCGGGTAGACTCGATTTATTGCAACCGTTGGTATTACATGGTGGAAGATCCCCAACCCGATGCTTGCTTGTATGGTCGTGAAGCCCGTGAGCGTTGCTGGCGTTGGTACCATGTAGGTGCAGAACGTCCTCGCGTTGAAGCAAAGAAGATCACCATCGATCAAATGATCCATTTCGATTTCAATAAATCGAATATTCGCCCCGATGCTCAGCCTATTTTAGATGACGTGGCAAGCATCTTAAAGAGTAATCCACAAGTGAAACGAGTCCGCATTGAATCTCATACCGATGCAATCGGTACAGAAGCTTACAATATGAAGCTTTCTGAGAGACGTGCAAACTCCACTAAAGATTATTTGGTGAACAAAGGAATCGATGCTTCTCGCTTAGAAGCAGTAGGCTACGGCAAGACTCGTCCAATCGCTACCAATAAAACAGCAGCCGGACGCGCTCAAAACCGTCGTTCTGAGTTCAATGTTCTCGAATAGTAATTTTTAGGTTGAGATCATTCAAGAGGCCTCCCAAATAATTTTGGGGGGCCTTTTTTTTCTTGGGGCTTTTAATTTTTTCAGCTAGCACTCGTCCTTTAAAATTTTTCTAATCTAACCAGAATATAATAAGAAAGGTTGTTATGAATCATAAGGTCATTGCGTTCCATTATACCCTTCGCAATTCTAAGAATGAAATTTTAGACCAATCTGAAGCCGCTCATCCTTTTACTTTTTTAGCGGGGTCCGCTCAAATTATTCCGGGCCTTGAAACAGAACTCTTGAAACTTGCAAAAGGCGAGAAAAAGAAAATTTTGGTAGCCGCTGAAAGAGCCTATGGACTTCGCGAAGAATCGCTGCAAGTTACAGTGCCTTTAGAAAATCTGCCCAAGGATGTGAAAATAGGGGATCAGTTTCAAGCAGAAGGAAAAGCAGATATGCCCCCCTTTACCGTTTTGGATATCCGAGAGTCCGAAGCTGTTTTGGATGCCAATCATCCTTTAGCTGGAATGGATCTTACCTTTGATGTGGAGCTTGTTGAGTTAAGAGATGCAACCGATGAAGAGGTGACTCACGGACATGCTCATGGTCTTGAAGGTCATTCCCATTGAAGCATCTTTTAGGATTTAAGTGAAAGCAGCAAGAGAGTTGGCTTAGTTATTTGAAGCAAAAGGAAGGGCTTTGTTCAATTTATCTAAAGTTTGGGTGAGTGGCCAAGCTCGACTATAGGCATTGCGCAGGTAACGAATTGTCTTACGAATCGTAAGTAAGTTTTGCACATCTTCAGCACTTTGAAATACAAACAAAGAGCTACCCAGTCTTGATTCTACAAAATCTTCAAGTTGGAATAACAAACCTTTTAATTTTCTTTCGACTTCTTTTTTTCGGCGAATGAGGCGCTCTGGCATAAAGTCTTGCGCCTCAGGATCGGGAGAAAGAACGTGCAATAAAGAGAGCTTTAACTTCCACCATAAATTCGTGGTTTCCTTGAGATCGCTTTCTAAAGTTTGCAATTCCTGAAGAATATTCTCGTAAGAGAGCATTATTTATTCTCCGCTGCCTTCTTTTCTTGGTGAATCTTGACCAGCTCTTCTTGCACGTTACGAGGCACCGGAGCGTATTTCAAGAATTCCATGGTGAATTCACCTTTTCCTTGAGTGCAGCTTCGAAGATCGGTGGAGTAACCAAACATCTCTGAAAGGGGAACTTCAGCATCGATTTGAACGTAATGATTTTGAGTGCCGGTATTTAAGATAACACCACGGCGTTGATTAATTTGCCCAACTACACTGCCTTGAAATTCTTCAGGAGCTTGAGTCTGCAATTTCATGATGGGTTCGAGAATGATAGGTTTGCATTTTGCGTAAAATTCTCGGACGGCCGTCATGGCGCAAATTTTGAACGCCATATCGGAAGAATCGACGGCATGGTAAGCTCCGTCGTTGATGGTAACCCTAAAACCTACAACAGGAGCTCCAATGAGTAAGCCTTTTTTAAGTTGTTCTTGAAAACCCTTGTCGCAAGAAGGGATAAACTCTCGCGGAATTTTTCCTCCAACAATGGCATCCACAAATTCGTATGTTTCGACTGCATCGGCAGGAAGTGGTTCAAAAATTCCAGCAATTTTTGCGTATTGACCAGAACCCCCTGTTTGCTTTTTGTGCTGATACATAAAGTCGGTTTTTTGGGTAATAGTTTCTCGATACGCGACTTGGGGCTTTCCTGCGATAACTTCACAATTATATTCGCGCTTCATACGTTCGATATAGATTTCTAAATGAAGCTCTCCCATTCCTGAGATAATCGTTTGAGCAGATTCTTCGTCGCGGTGGACTCGGAAAGTAGGGTCTTCTTTGGAGAAACGATTCAATGCTTTCGAGAAATTTGCTTGGCCGGCTTTGTCTTTGGGCGCAACGGCCAGAGAGATAACAGCGTTAGGAACATGCATAGAAGTCATGGTGTAATGGATAGTTCCATCTGTAAAAGTATCTCCGGAAGCACATTCAATCCCAAACATCGCCACGATATCGCCCGCTTCGGCAGATTCAATGTCGTGCATTTCATCGGCATGCATACGCACTAAGCGAGGGACTTTTACTTTCTTTTGATTGCTCGAGTTGATGATCCAGTCTCCTTTAGAGACTTTTCCTTGGTAAATACGCATATAGGTCAACTGACCAAAGCGTCCGTCTTCGAGTTTAAAAGCTAAGCCCACAAAGGGTTTGTTGGGGACTGATTCTAATAAGACTTTTTCTTCATTATTTTTCTGGTCATGCGCTTGGTTTGTGACTTCGGAAGGATTAGGTAAATAATGAGTGACCGCATCTAAGAGGAGTTGAACCCCTTTATTTTTATAAGCAGAACCACACATTACCGGAATGAATTTTAAACTTAAGGTGGCTTTTCGAAGGGCGGCACGCAACAAGTCGGCAGAGACTTCTTTATCTTCTAAATAAAGTTCGGCGACTTTGTCGTCAAAATCACCCATGGCAGCAATGAGCTCGTGGCGACGTTCTTTAGCTGCCTCTAAAAGATCAGCGGGAATTTCTTCAATTCGGATGTTTTCGCCATTATCCCCGTCATAATAATTGGCTTTCATTTCGACGAGATCCACTACTCCTAAAAAGCGGTCTTCAGCGCCTATAGGCAGGGCAATCATGTGGGCATTATGGCCTAATTTGTCTCGGAGTTGTTGCATGACTCGGATGGGGTCTGCCCCCGCGCGGTCCATTTTATTGACAAAGGCAATACGCGGAACATGGTAACGGGTCATTTGGCGATCAACGGTGATGGATTGGCTTTGTACGCCAGAAACGGCGCAGAGTACTAGCACCGCACCATCGAGCACGCGAAGGGCGCGTTCAACTTCAATAGTAAAGTCAACGTGGCCTGGAGTGTCGATCAAATTGACGATGAAGTTTTTCCATTCACAGTAAGTGGCGGCAGATTGAATCGTGATGCCTTTTTCCCGTTCGAGGTCCATGAAGTCCATGGTGGCACCTACACCCGATTTACCTTTTACTTCTTCAATGCGATGAATCTTATTGGTGTAGAAAAGAATACGCTCGGAAAGTGTTGTTTTTCCGGAGTCAATGTGTGCTGAAATTCCGATGTTTCTTACTTTTTCGATAATAGCCATGCCAATCTCCTGAGTTAATAGAAATACTGCGGATTATTCCCTTATGTCTTAATATAAGCTGATAAGCTTAAAAGGGGCTGCCTTCTAACGGAAGGGAATAGAAAAGTCAATTCGGTCGTTTGAGAACTGTTGAAATAGCCCTTAAATCAAAACATCCTAGTCATTTCGAAGGGAGCTAGAGTCCTCTTTAAAGGATTAATCGACGAAAAAGTCGGGATAAACCTCGGCCGAAGGGTCATTGGCGTAATGGGCAAAGTCTTCGACCCCCCTAGTTCGTAAAAAATCCTCGTCGATTAAGGTTTGCCCAGTGAGTTCACGAGACGGAGTGGTGAGTAGCTCATAAGCGGCATCTGCCATAATTTCGGGAGTACGACTATGGGTTCGGCCTTCGTCTCCCATAAGCATATCAATAGCGGCCGTGGCAATTAAGGTGCGGGGCCAAAGGGAGTTTACGGCGATTCCATCCTCTTCAAATTCAGCGGCCATTCCTAGGGTGCATAAACTCATGC
>CAYWGE010000070.1:0-2391 GCA_964457215.1 uncultured Pseudomonadota bacterium | reverse complement strand
ATAGGCAACATTATTTTTAAGCCATTTGGGTTTTAAACTTAAAGGAGGGGATAGGTTAATAATATGGGCGTTAGATGATTTTTTAAGAGCAGGAATCAGGGCCTGAGAGCAGAGAAAAACAGCCCGTGCATTGATGCCCTGCATAAGATCGTAGCGTTTGATAGGAGTATTTTCAGTGTTTGTTAAGCTAATTGCGCCAGCATTATTAATGAGCGCATCGATGCCGCCAAACTTTGCGAGACTTTCTTCAACCGCTTTTTTCACGTTTTCTTCATCTCTTACATCCACCATGAGCGCTAAGGCTTTTCCGCCTGCTTTTTCAACTTCTTCTGCCACCGTATAAATGGTTCCGGGAAGTTTGGGATGAGGGGTTGCGCTTTTTGCTGCAATCACAATATTAGCACCTTCTTTTGCACAGCGTAGAGCGATGGATCGTCCAATCCCTCGGCTAGCACCAGTGATAAAAATAGTTTTGTTTTTTAAACTCGGCATGAAAATCTCCTTTTCGGATGCAAAAAAATATGTTTTTAACGAACACCATTTATTGATTAAAAATGCAAGGAAAAGAGAGAGGAAGACCATGGGGATTTTTTATAAGGCCGCAAAAAAGCAAGATATTGAGCCAGGCCAAAGCGCGGTTGCAAATGTTCAAGGAATTCCCATTGCTCTTTTTAATGTAGAGGGAAGCTTCTATGCGCTTCATAATCTGTGTCCGCATCGGGGTGGGCCCTTAGGAGAAGGCGAGTTATCAGGATCCGAAGTAACTTGCCCCTGGCATGCGTGGCAATTTGATGTGAAAACAGGGCAAAATCCTGAAAGCCCCCATTCAAAAGTCAAAACCTATCCCGTCAAAGTCGAAGGGGATGATATCTTGGTGGAGCTAAACTCATGAGTTCTTTTAAAAACAAAACGGCATTCATTACAGGTTCTTCCCGAGGGATTGGTAAGGCCTGTGCTATTCAACTCGCTCAAGCCGGAGCGGATATTATTTTGCATTACCGCAAAAATATTGAAGAGGCGAAAAAAGTAGAAGAAGAAATTTTAAAATATGGGGTCAAAGTTTTTAAATATGCGGCAGATTTATCCGATTTAGATCAAATCAAAAAATTGCATGCAGAAATTTTATCTAATCACCCGCATCTTGATATTTTTGTGGCCAATGCAGCGGCAACCGCTTTTAAGCCATTGCTCGATATTCGCGAGCATCATATTCAAAAAACTTTAAATATTACGGTGACAAATTTTATTTTGTCAGTCGCTGCTTTCAAAACCCGGATGCGTCCGGGCTCAAAAATTATTACGATCTCAGGAATCGATACCGAAAAATATTGTGTCAATCATGGCCTTCTTGCGGCAGCAAAATCAGCCTTAGAAACTTTAACCCGTTATTATGCGCAAGAGTTGGCGAGCGATAAAATTTATGTGCATGGCGTAAATCCGGGGATTGTCGATACCGATTCGATGAAAATTTATTTTGGCTCGGCTTATGAAGAAGCAAAAAAACAAATGGAAGAAATGATTCCTAAAGGCCACTTAATGAGCTGTGAAGAAGTGGCTGAAATTGTGGCCTTCTTGTGTAGCTCGGCAGCGGATTATTTTACCGGCGAAACCTTGGTGGCCGATGGTGGGCTAGGTTTTAAAATGCCAATTTTCTCGTCTAAATCTCATTAAATATTTCAGGAGAAGAATTATGAAATCCACTCGTCTGATATTTTCTTTTTTAGTTTTAACCTTAATTCTTTCAGGTTGCAGTCGGGAGTTTCTGGATAAAATCCAGGAAAAATTTCAGGGCAAAAAACAAACGCCCGTTCAAGCCCCAGTGCCCATTACTCCTCCGCCTGTTTCGCCTGTTCCGGAATCGGCCCCTACAAGTCAACCGACTTCGCAACCGGATTCACAGCCCAGCTCTCAGCCTAGTTCTCAACCCAGCGTCGATTCGAGTGTTACCCAAACCGAAGAAGTGAATGCCTATATTCAATGTTTAAACCGCACCTCTGTCAGAACTCATGATAGTTTGAGTCGCTATCTTTCTTGGGTGAACGAAAAGTCTGGGCCCAACTGCTCGGAGCGTTATATCACATATGGTTTATACACGCTTTATAATGATGGAATTGAAGTCTGCCAAAAAGCCTCTCAAAAAGGAGAGCTAGGTAGCAGCCCTATGCAAAAGAATGCTGCGGAGCTTGCGGCTGCCTATGCCGAGCTCGTGCCTTTAGTCCAAAAAGCTTCCGATTATTATACTCAACAAGATTACAAAGATGATGGATGCGCAAAAGCCAAACAGATGCATCCTCTTCTGCTCAATGCCTTTCATCGATACATGCAGGCTCAAAGCAATCTAGAAAACGCAGTGGATGGTGTAAAAGGAGAGCTCGACCGTAAAGAGCTTGC
>CAYWGE010000069.1:3090-8377 GCA_964457215.1 uncultured Pseudomonadota bacterium | reverse complement strand
CTTTATTGATTATCTTCAACGCCTAGGAAAAGATCTGGGAGTGAATACACCATGATACGCGAAGTCTTAAGTCACTTTCACCTTCCTTTTCTTACCTGTATTGGCTTGCTTCTTTTTTTCACGATCTTTGTTTCGTGTGTGATCTGGGTTTGTCGCAAATCCGGAAAAACTTTTTATCAATATATGGAAACACTCCCGCTTCAGGAGGATCTTTATGAAAAACACTCCATCTAACGAGCCTCTTCATCATTCTGAAGGGAAAATTATTCCCAATCATGAATACGACGGAATTCAAGAGCTTGATAACCCTCTGCCTAATTGGTGGTTGGCAACCTTTTATCTCAGTATCGTTTTTGGCATATTTTATTTTGCCTATTATGCCCTTGGGCCTGGCCTTACTCCGGAGGAAAACCTTCAAAACACACTGCGTGCCCTAGAGTTTAGCCCCGCAAAACAGAACGCTTCGAAGGGCCCCGATTCAAAAATACTTCAGGACTATGCTCAAAGCCCTGAACAAATCAAAAAAGGCAGAGAGGTGTTTTCGGTGCGCTGTGCCAGCTGTCACGGACCAAATGGTGAAGGCTTAATCGGCCCAAGTTTAACCGATACCACCTGGATACATGGTAAAGGAAGTTTAGAAGACATTGCCCAGACTGCCTATAATGGAGTGAATGAAAAAGGAATGCCTGCTTGGGGTAACATTCTAAAACCCGAAGAATTTTACGCGGTAGTCGTTTATGTCAAAACACTAAGTACCAAACCTTAAGAAGGAGAAGACAAGCTTGGCGAGCGACTCCCCAAAAAATTATGAAGACTCTCGATATTCGAAATATTCCGGAAGAACGTTTAAGCACTACCGATGAAAAAGGACGCCGCTTATACATTCATCCCGCGGATGTGCGAGGGCGTTTTCAAAAAGCGCGAGTATTTGTCCATGGTTTTCTAATTCTTTTTTTCCTAATTCTTCCTTGGCTCAGCATTCATGGGAATCCTATTTTACTTTTAGACATTGCCCATCGGCATTTTGTGTTTTTGGGTACTTCGTTTTGGGCCCACGATGCCCCCACCCTTCTCTTTATTTTCCTAGGAGCGGCACTCACCCTCGCTTTGGCGACAACCCTATGGGGAAGAATCTGGTGTGGTTGGGCTTGTCCTCAAACGGTCTTTATCGAGAATGTTTTTCGACGCATTGAGCGCTGGATTGAAGGAGATTCAATCGACAGACGTAACCTAGAGAAATCCAATTGGAACACAGAAAAATATTTCAAAAAAATATCCAAATGGAGTTTATTTTTACTGGTCTCGCTGGTGCTCACGCACAGCTTTTTAGCTTATTTCATCCCTAAACAAATCTTATGGAAAATGATCCAAAGCTCTCCCATTGAAAATCCGGGAGCCTTTCTGGTGATGATTTGTAGTAGTGCTTTAGTTCTCTTTGATTTTGGATGGTTTCGAGAACAGTTTTGCACCATTGTGTGCCCTTATGGACGTTTTCAATCGGTGCTCATGGATGAACATTCCTTATTTATAGCCTACGATGCAAAACGCGGAGAACCGCGCCGCGCAAAAGAGACTCCCAAATACCAAGAGGGCGACTGCATTAATTGCTACCGTTGTGTGGATGTGTGTCCAACCGGTATTGATATCCGCCGGGGTTTACAAATGGAATGCATCGCCTGCACGGCCTGCATTGACGCTTGCGACGAAGTCATGCTTAAACTTGCTAAACCGCGAGGCCTTATTCGTTATGACTCCGCACAAGGATTGCAAGGAAAAGTAAAAAAACTAATCGGTTTACGAGGATGGATTTATTTTATCCTTCTGCTCTTCGCAATCAGCGCTTTTATCTTAAATGTTTCAAATCGAACAGCGCTCGAGTTAACAGTCGTGCGCTCCAAAGAGGCGCCTTATCAAATCTTAAACTCAGGACAAGCATCAGAAGTTGCAAACCATTTCAAACTCGATCTCGTGAATCAAGGTTCTTCAATACTTGATTTGTATTTTGAACTCGAGAAAGATGAACACAAGGAGGACAACTCCGAAGTTCAGCTTATCATCCCCGCACAACCTCTTCGTTTAGAACCTGGTCAAAATGTTCGCACCGATCTTTTTATACGTTTTCCAGCCAATATCTTAAAAGAAGGACACGCCGAAATTGAAATGAATATTCTTTCTAATCTCTCAAAAGATTTTCAGAAAAAGGAGAAAATCACTCTTGTTGGACCTATTCTCTAATGCATTCGCTACGCTCAAACACTTTGGGCTACCGGCCTTGCCTCTTATCGTTGTGCTAAGCAGTTTGGCGGGCAGCCCCCATTGCGCAATGATGTGTGGTCCGCTTGTGCTGCAGACTAGTCCAAAGAGCGTGGAGCGTTATTTGTATCATATTGGAAGGCTTCTAGCCTATCTAAGTCTCGGAGCACTAGCAGGAGCTTTGGGAGGATGGCTCTTTCTGGAAACTTTTACCCCTATTCTTGCGATTCTTACTGCGGGATTTCTGAGCCTGATTTTTTTATGGAATGGTATTCAATTATGGACTGGAAGTTCTGCGTTCTCGCCACTCCAAAAAATTCACCGCTGGTTCTGGAACGGTCGCGTCGCGCGAAGGCAAAATAGACAAATGCAAAGCTTTCTGATGGGTATCTCTTCGGGGATTCTTCCTTGCGGCTGGCTTTATTCTTTTGTGCTGGCCGCACTCGCAACCCAAAATATCTTGTTGGGGGCTTTAGTGCTCTTTTTTTTCTGGTTAGGCACCTTACCTGCTTTAATGAGCTTAGCTTGGGGGGTAAAAAAAATTTTTAGTCCTCTTCGTCAAAAAGCTCCAAGACTCACGGCCACTGCCTTTATTTTAACAGGCCTCTTAATTCTTCCTCTCAAACTCTTTCCTCTTTTTTCTTCTGCTACTCCCCCCTCTTCTTTATTATGTCATCCCATACATTCACAGATTCCTTAAAACTCGAAAGATGATGTACTATAGCATTTCAACTTTTAATGAGTACGGTAGTGCTTATTAAAAGTTAGAAATACTTATGGTTGAGTAGTACGTATGTAATAGTTGAAGTTAATCAACCATAGACAATTGAAACAAGAAAAATGTAAGAGCTTTTCTATGCATATTGCTCTATTTGGCGGTTCATTCAATCCTCCCCATCGGGGTCATGTGGCTGTCGTACAAGCCTTAGCAGCATCTAATCAGTTTGATGAAATCTGGATAGTGCCTTGTTTGAATCATGCTTTTCAAAAGCCACTGATTTCTTATGAAGACCGTCTTCATCTTTGCCATTTAGCTTTTGATTTTTTAAGTCCTCAAGTACAAGTGAGTGAAATCGAAAAAGAGGCAAAAAATACCGAAGGCTTTACCATAAACCTTCTCCAATTCTTAAAACACAAATATCCAGAGGCCCACTTTTTTTGGGTCATGGGCTCTGACAATCAAGAAGAAAGAGCTCGCTGGAAAGATTTTGATAAAGTCGAAAAACTTGCCCAGATTTATCCCATTAGCCGGGCAGGCTTTGAGCCCTCGCCGTTTCCAGAAGTCTCATCGACAGAAGTTCGTGAAAAAATTAAGCAAGGCGGAAACCTTAAAAAATTAGAATTGCTAATCCCCCTTGGAGTGTTGAATTATATCCAAAAGAAAAATTTATATCGCTCTAAATGAAACCTTACGAGATAACACCGTTTTTATGACCAAGTCCGGGTACCCCGATTTCGGGGTGGACGCGGAAATGGTTGAAGACGGGAGTCGAAAACCATGAAACCCAAAATCCTTCTCGTTTACAAAATTGAACCGCCTCACAGTCTTTTTAAAAAAGAACATCTCTTGGCCTTAAAAGAGATAGAAGTCTTTTTGAAAAAGAAAAACTTACCCTACAAAAAAATCTCTCGGGAAAATTTAAAGAATTTAAATAATTATTCACTCATTATTACAGTGGGTGGGGATGGAACTTTTTTACACGCTTCCCATTTTGCGCAAACTAAACATTTTCTTTTGGGAGTAAATTCAGTTCCTCAAATGAGCCATGGAGCCTACTGCGCCGCTACCCCCAAAACCTTTCAAAAGGTTTTGCAAAATTTTTTAGATCACAAGAGTGAGATTGTTTTGCTCCAGCGGCTTCAAGTAAGCATTGGCCCTCGAAAAATTTCAACTTTGGCCTTAAATGATATTTTATTTAGCAATCCTTCTCCGGCGGGCACCGCACGTTATGAGTTAAAGATTTCAAAGACACCTTCTGCGACTCCTCTCACAGAAACTCAAAAATCTTCAGGCATCTGGATTTCTACAGCCTCTGGTTCTACCGCGGCCATTCGTTCGGCAGGAGGGAAAATTCTCCCAAAAGCTTCTCCTCAGTTTCAATTTATCGTTCGAGAACCTTTTCTACAAGGCAAACACCGTTTCAAAACAATTGCAGGAATTTTAGAAAATAAGTCTGCTCTTAAGATCCGCTCCCACATGGCTAAAGCTTGCGTTTTTATTGATGGCGCCCATGTAAAATTTCATTTGAAGTTTGGAGAAGAATTGAAAGTTGAAATGGCCAAGCATCCGCTCAAAACCATTATCAGGTAAGTTTTGAAAAATTATTTTCCCAGAACTAAAAGGATCTCGCTCGCAATCTCTTCGATGGCTTTATCAGTCACATCAATCACCGGCACATTCCCTAACTGTTGAAAAATATTGCGCGCATAGCTTAACTCTTCGTTCACTCTTTCACGATTGGCATATTCTTCTGATAGAGGCCGACCAAGCTTCATTAAGCGGGATTCACGATATTGAACGAGCTTTTCTGCCGAAATAATTAAGCCCACCATTTTAGAGCGATCCACCAATTTTGCCTGTTCGGGCAAAGGGACCTCACGAATGATCGGAATATTGGCCACCTTATAACCCCGATAAGCCAAATAAATCGAAAGAGGTGTTTTAGAAGTTCGAGAAATTCCTAAAATCACGATATCGGCCTGAGCCAAACCCTCTGCACCTAAACCATCGTCATGTTTTACAGTAAACTCCACCGCTTCTTGACGCTTAAAATATTCCTTCGTATGGCGATATTTGAGTCCGGGTTCTGCACTCGGAGTTTCATGAAAGTATGTAGTAAGCACATTCATTACCGGCCCCATGGTATCGATCGCAACCACTCCTTCGTCTTCGGCCTCTTCATGAAAAATTTGGCGAAGCTCAGTAGAAACCAAGGTATAAATAATAATTCCGTGATTTTTCTTGGCTTCTAAGATTACCTGGCGAATACGCCCTTTGTCGGTCACTTTGGAGCGACGTTGGATGCTCACATTA
>CAYWGE010000069.1:0-3080 GCA_964457215.1 uncultured Pseudomonadota bacterium | reverse complement strand
CTGTTGCATCGGACACCGCATAAATATAATAAGAATAATTACTAGCCATTTAAACTCCTGAAACTTGTTTTAAAGGTTCAATCGCCTCCCCTGGCAAGGCTAAGTCCTCTATCTTTTCATTCAAGCGTACGAGCCTTTTGTCTGCTGCTTCATAGGCGGAGCGCGCATTATTCAGATGACTTCCAATTTTACCAAAATCGGTTCCAAAATTATCTAAGTCTTTATTTAAGCGAGCCAGCGATGCCTGAATCTCCCGCGCACTCTGTTCAATCTTCATCCCTCTTAAACCCAACAAAATAGTATTCAAATAAACATAGAAATTGTTCGGCGAAACGGGGATCACGCGCTTGGCCATGGCATGAGTAAGCACTGAAAATTCCGCATCAAAAATCTCTTCACGAATCACCATTTCATAGTAAACATTTTCAGCGGGGATATACATGAGCGCAAAATCAAAGGTTCCTTCATCGGGCCGGATATATTTACTCGCAATTGAATCAATGTGTTTTTTTACATCACTTAAAAATATCTTACGGTAAGTTTTCTTTTCTTCATCACTCGCCGCTGCTCCATACTTTTTAAAATTTTCTAAAGGAAATTTCGAATCGATCGGCACTAAATTTCCGGCCAATTTCACCACGGCATCGACCTTTTCTCCGTTTTTAAAACAATACTGCAATTCAAAATGTTCGAGAGGAAGCACTTGCGTGAGCAAATCGCCCAAAAAAAGTTCCCCTAAACTGCCGCGCAACTTCGGCGCTCTTAAAATTTCTTGAAGGGAGGCGATATCTTTGCCTACTTCGAAAATGCGTTGATTGGCTTCTTCAAGCTTGCCTAAGCGCCCATGTAACTCCCCCACGACCCGTGCTGCGTTATCGAGCCGGCTTCCGACGGTCTCATGACTCTTCGCAATGAGCTCTCCCACCGTTTGATGGGTTTTTTGAATATCAATCCCTTGATTCTTGAGATGCTCCGTCATCTGCTGGCTGAGCTGATGCATTTGTTGGGAGAAAATTTGGTTGGACCCATCAATGTTTTGCCGAAGATGTTCTCGTAGACCCTCGACTTGCTGTTGAAGAAGCACAAACGAATTATCCTGTTTGGAATCCTCTTTCAAACGCTGCATTAATTGGCGCTGAGAAAGCCAAAAAACTAAACCTAAGCCCGCTATGCTGCAGACAAAAATGAGGAGATAGAGAAGATTCATGGATGTATTAAGGTATAGTGTAGGAAAACAAATTGATCAAATAAGAAATCTTCTATTGAAAAAAACAGGAAACTTTATAGAGTATTTTATTAGCCTTAAGGGAGATTTATGTCCAATCAAGACAAACCGCTTACTTTCAAACAGTTCATCGAGTTCTATAGAAATGAAATGGAACCTCAATTTAAAAAATTAGAGGAATTTAATCAAGAAATGCGAGAATTTCGCGAAGAGACGCGTGAGCGTTTCGATGATCTCTACAAAAAGTTTGAAGATTTGCACATGGAGTACAAGGTGATTACCCAGCAATTTAAAGAAATCCAAGAAGGCCTAGATACCTTGCGCGAATTTCCCAAAACATTAAAAGATCTTAAAACCCAAATTGCCGATCTCTATCGTCGAGTAGAAGAGTTAGAAAAGCAGTATAATTCCCATTAATTCACTATGAGCCCTCCCAAAATCCAAGTCTACTCCACCCCCTATTGCCCCTACTGCGATGCAGCCAAGCGTTTGCTCAATAAAAAGGGATTAAATTTTGAAGAGATTGATGTGAGTGATCCGGAGAAGAAACAGGCGCTCAAAGAAAAAACAGGCTGGCGCACCGTGCCTCAAATTTTTATCGAGGGAAAAATGATTGGCGGATACCAAGAACTCTTGGAACTCGATCAAAAAGGCTTATTGAATTTTTAATTCAATTAGCGCTGCCGCTGCATCGCCTGACTGACCGCTGCAACCGTTTGAGGAATATTTTTAGTACCTTCCAACATGAGTTGCTGTAATTTACCTGCCCACTCCATGAGTATTTTGATAATTTCTAAGCAAGCAGTTTGCTCCATCTGTTCGCGTTGTACTGCGGCACTTTCTCTCGCGCCTCTCAAATAATCACCTTCTTGAGCCGTAGCTGGGTTTAAAAGCCGCTGACTTTCCGGTGAACGCATAAAGCCTCGAGCTCTTCGACCAGCTTCTTCTGCATCACTAGGCCAAGGTGCTGGGCGCCAATGCAATGGGTTGCGATCGCGTCCCGCAGGCCACGTCGCATTTTCGGCAGGACGCTCTCCTGCTTGAATAATATGTTGATTTAATAGACTATCGTAGGTTTGACGTGGATTATGATGTTGAGAACGGTGTCCTCCAATCTCACGCTCCATTACCTGGTTTGCCATCCAGCTTCGAACCGCATCTGCATCTCCAACAGGAGGATTTTGAGGAGAACTATTTAAATATTGATCGATTTGCCGGGCATGCTGGCGAGCATTGTGAGAAGGCGCAACTAATTCTTCAAACAGAATTTTTTCTTCTCGACTTAAACTATCTGGCAGCATTGTATCAAGTCTTGCGCTTTCAGGGCTGCGTGTCGGCGCGGCAGGTCCTGCTGTTCCCCCACCACCAACGAAACCCCGCCGTCCCCCACCAGGGCCTGCTACAGGGCCTCTAGAACCGGCAACACTTTCCATACGCGCTTGATAAGTAGAAGGAAAACTTGTTTGTTGGGCGGATAGACTTGGAGGCAAAGTAGAAGTTTCATCAATCATCCCTCCTCGATCAGCCCTTGTTCTTAACTGAGCTACACCCGCGGGATTCAACATTTCTGGTGGATTGCCTGCCAAGGCTTGAGAAACAGCCAAATATTGACACTGGCCTCCTGGACAACGGCCATAATAATAATAACCATCCACTGCTTGATCTTGAACTCTTAACCAAGGTAACTCACCGCGAGCTTGTGCCGGACCTTCTTGAGTTGCGGGATTTGCTCCGGGAGGAGTTGGAACACTCCCATCGGCATTAGGAGGCGGCGGTGGAGGAGCTCCACCCGGAGGAGCACCTACTGCGATTTGCAATCTATTCTGAACTAATCGAGCCATCATCTAACCTTTTC
>CAYWGE010000068.1:0-8573 GCA_964457215.1 uncultured Pseudomonadota bacterium | reverse complement strand
CAAAAATCTGCACGGCTTGGGCACCGCACTCAATTTCATAATTGAGTAAATCCGTAACCGCATCGGCAAGCTTGCTTAAAAGTTGGTGAGCCAACTTTGGATTTTCATAGATCAGCTTTTTCACCTTTTCGAAATTTTTACTTCCCTGCCCTTCCACCATATATGCCAGTAAAGTCCACGGAGAGCCCGCAAATCCAATCAAGGGAACTCCCCCCTCCCCCTGCCCCCTCCCTCGAGGGGAGGGGGTGAGGGGGAGGGTGACAATGCGGCGATCAAGTTCTTTTCGTACTAACTGAATCGCTTGCCCAAGAAATGAATACGCCTTTTCCGGATCGGGCTTTTTCAGCCGTTTCAAATCGGAGCTATTTTGAATCACTGGAAACAAACGCGGGCCTTGTTTTTCTTCAATCGTGAGTTTTTGTCCTAAAGCTTCGGGCACAATCAAGATATCTGAAAAAATAATTGCGGCATCGACCCCAATTAAATCGACCGGCTGCAAAGTGACTTCGGCCGCAAGCTCCGGAGTTTTACATAAGTTTAAGAACGTGGTTTTCGAACGAATTTTGCGATATTCCGGCAAATAACGCCCTGCCTGACGCATAATCCACACAGGCGCGCGCTCTGTTTTTTCGCCCCAACAAGCGCGGAGAAATAAAGGAGTAACTGTATTTTTCTTAGATTTGATAAACAAACTCTCTCCCCGGCCAAATGGCCTTAAAGGTAATACTCCTCATCTCTTGAGAAAGATTCACTCCCCCCCACGCTAAGGCCAAACCTTCCATTTGAGCTTCGACGGTGGTCTTGCCAGAAAGCCCCATCACCACTTCTTGCACACCTAAATCGTAGGCGGCGCGCGCAATAGCATAAAAAGGCTTTGAAGTGGGCACTAGAATCGGCACAACGGTTTTTCCCGCCTTCTCTGCTAGATTGACCACCTGGGTTAACAATGATTCTTCATCTTCTTGCAAGGAATTAAATTCGGTCTCCATTTGGTAAGCCCGAGCCACTTTTGCAGTCATTACGATGCAGTCGGTGGTATCTGGATTAAATTCCTCTAAGATTTTTTTGAGATGATATAAATTATTAGGATCACGTACGGTCACTAAGATTCTTTTCTCTTTAGTCAAATCGCAAGCAGTGGAGCTAAGTTCTGATTTAAGATTTAAATTCACTTTTTCTTGAAATTCATCCGTCACAGAATCAGTTAAGCGTTTTTTGCGTTGTGTGGTGTGCTCCGAGACTTTAAACAAAATAAAAAAGAACCCGGTAAATAAAAGTCCCCACTCAGTAGCCAAGGGTTTGGTAAAGAAATTAGTCACAGCCAAGGCAAACAAAACCAAAAAAATCAAAATTAAACCTACGGGAATTTCAAGCTCTCCAAATTTTATATTCAGAGGCACCTTCCACTCGCGAGGAGTTTTGTCTTTAAACCGCAACATCACCATTGCCAAAGCTTTAAAAGTGAAGCTCCAAATCACTCCAAATGCATACGCTTCGCCCAACAAATAAATATTCCCACGACAAATAAAGACAGCCAGCAATTGAAAGACCACCACCATATTGAGTGTATTAGAAGTTGTGCCATATTTATGGTGAGGCGCCCGAAACCAGGAGCTTAGGACGCCATCTTCTGCAACGCGGTTTAAGACTCCGTTAGAACCCACGAGTGATGTATTTACCGCCCCCGATAGAATCAGAAAACCAATAAGAGTCACCGCCGCATTGAGCACCAAATGGACGCCCGGACCACCCGCTACATGCATCGCCAAGCCACCAATTAAGTTCTCGGCATATAAAGCGCGCCCTTGATCGGGAATAATCATCACCGCAAAAAAGCTCATGGAAGTGGTAAAAATGAAACTAAAAGCCCCGATGAGTAGGGCGGTCCTTTTTAGATTTTTAAGTTTCGGCGCTTCAATTTCGCGGTAGACTTGGGCCAAAGACTCTTCTCCACTCATCGCAAGCAAAGAATGCCCAAACCCCACCAATAAACCTACAGCTGTTCCGATAAAGCCAACTTTTTGTATCCAAGAGATATGTTTGAGCCAGCCTAAAGATTCTGAATTCAAATGGATTTGAAAAGGAGGAAGTGGGACAGGATTTTGCCACAGGGTGAATAAACAAAAACCAATCATCACGGTCGCCACGATCGTGGTCGCCACTAAAATTTTTAAAGCTTTATCGCTCGATTCTTCAATTCCAATGACATTTTTTCGCCAAAAATAAACAATGATTACTACAGCTAAGGCCATCGAAAAATATTGCCTATCTAAAGAAACATGCCAACCCCACAAATGCGCACACTGATTAAAAAATCCCGCTAAATATTGCCCAGCAGAAACCGCACTGATCGGCCCCGTTAAGACATAATCGAACATAAGCGCCGAAACGGAAAACTTCGCCATCGTGCCGCCCATGGCTTTTTTGACGACTTTGTAAACGCCCCCACGCACAAATAAAGAACAAGACTCAACATAAACCATGCGCACACAATTGGCGAAAAGCATGATTCCTAAAATAAACCAAGGAGCAGCCTTACCGATGGACTGTTCGGCAATCCCTGCTGCATAAAAGGCGGAAGAACCTAAATCACACAAGACAATGGCGCCGGCTCTCCAAAAAGAGATGAACGAAAGAAGAGCAGTGGTGACAACGATAGTCGTTGTCTTTAAAGATTTTGGGCTCATCGAAGAAGAAGGATCCATATATTCAGAAAGCGGCCTATAACACTTGACTTCGGAGGTGTAAAAAGAAATTACTAAGCAAGCTTATGGCAAAAAAACAAATTGTCTTTTCTTGTCAAAATTGTGGTTACCAATCGGCAAAATGGCTAGGACGTTGTCCGGATTGTGCCACCTGGAATGCTTTTGCCGAAGAAGTCAAACTCAACACTTCTGCCAGCAACCGTTTCACAGAACCCGGCTTTTTTAGTTTAAGTTCTGAAGCCCAAACTATTGATCAAATTCATCATCTTAAAATAGACCGCATCAGCACCAAAAACCCAGAGCTCGATCGCTTACTCGGCGGCGGAATTGTCCCCAGCTCTTTAACCTTACTCGGGGGCGATCCGGGTGTAGGTAAATCGACTTTAACACTGCAGGTTTTAGGAACCTTGGCTCAAAATTATCCGGTGCTTTATGTGTCGGGCGAAGAATCTGCCAGCCAGATTAAACTGCGTGCAGAACGTTTAGGAATTCGCTCGGGCCAACTCTATGTTCTCTCCGAGAATAATCTTCAAAAAGTTTTAGAAACTGTTGAAAAAATAAAGCCTATTCTTTTGATTGTCGATTCAATTCAAACGGTTTTTCTTCCTGAGTTTGAATCCGCTCCTGGCTCGCTCACCCAAGTGCGCGAGTGTGCCGGAAAACTTCTTTATCTTTCAAAAAGTAAAAATGTTTCGACTTGGCTCGTGGGTCACATGACCAAAGAAGGCATGATCGCGGGTCCAAAAGTTTTAGAACATTTGGTGGATACAGTTTTGTATTTTGAAGGCGATAAAGGCCAAGCGTTTCGGCTCTTACGAACCACCAAAAATCGTTTTGGATCCACCAACGAAGTGGGTGTGTTTGAAATGGCTCATACCGGATTACTTCCGGTTGAAAACCCTTCTTCACTTTTTTTATCTCACAGTGCCGAAAGTGGCCCAGGTTCATCGATTGTTTCAAGCTTAGAAGGCACGCGTCCTTTTTTGGTGGAAGTGCAAGCGCTAGTGAGTCACTCGAATTTGAGTATGCCCAGAAGGGTGACCTTAGGCGTCGAAAGTAATCGTTTAGCCTTAATCTTAGCTATTCTTGAGAAAATAGTGGGTCTTTCTTTTGGAACCGAAGATATTTTTGTGAATGTGGTGGGAGGCTTAAGATTAACCGAGCCCGGCGTTGATTTGGGCTTAGCCGCTGCCCTAGCCTCGAGTCTAAAAGGCATTCCGATCCCCAAAGGCACTGTTTTTATTGGAGAATTGGGTTTAGGAGGAGAAATCCGTCCAGTGGGCCAAACCGAGCTTCGCTTGCTCGAAATTGAACGATTGGGATTTAAACGCGTAGTCCTCCCCCCTTCTCGTGAAAAACCGAGTTCTAAGAAGCTCGAATTTATTCTCGCCCGAAATATTTCAGAAGCTTTAGAAAAAGGTTTGGGGTAAAGCTAGTACATCATCCAGTTGATTTTTACGGTTGGTACATCCGTTAAAAATAATAAAAATCAGTACTTGTGCCGTGACATTAATGTAAAAATAAAATGGATAGGGTACTACCCTAAGTTTTCAAGGAATCTCAACTAATTTATGGGGCGAGTTTAACCCCTTTAAAATCCTTACTTCGGACTTTTTAACCTTAAAATAATCCGCTAAAACTTCGCGTAAAGCATCATTGGCTTTGCCATCCACAGGAGGAGCCATGAGTTTTACTCTCAGTTCAAAGGTGCCCCGTTCTTCTACTTGATTACGGGAGGATTTTGGGATGACTTTAATTTGATAACGCGGCATAAATAAGTAATGAACGCCCCCACTCTGCAGTTTTGGTTTGAATTTGCAAGCACCTATTCTTATTTAAGCGCTTTACGCATCGAAGAATTAGCCAAGGTTCACAATTGCAAAATTGAATGGAAACCTTTCCTCTTAGGCCCAGTATTTAAAGCACAAAATTGGAATGATTCTCCCTTTAATATTTATCCGGCTAAAGGGAATTATATGTGGAAAGAAATGGAACGATTTTCTAAAAAATACGGATTCTTTTTTCGAAAACCTTCTCGTTTTCCTCAAAATGGGCTTTTGGCCGCTAGAATCGCCTGTGCAGCACAAGATACGCCTTGGATTGCCGATTTCGTAAAACAAGTCTATCGAGCGAATTTCGAAAAAGATGAAGATATTTCTCAAGAACCCGTCCTTGAGAAAATATTAAGAGAACTCCACTTAAACTCCAAAGAAATCTTTGATCAAGCAAACACCGAGCTCAATAAGACACAGTTGCGCAAACAAACAGACCAAGCCTTAAGTCTAGGAATTTTTGGAGCCCCTTCTTTTATTGCGAACGGTGAGCTTTTTTGGGGAAACGATCGATTAGAAGAGGCCCTTGTTTTTGCCGCTGGAAAATAAAACCATTCTATTGAAATAAGCCGGTTTGTATCCGAACTACGTAAATCCCATTCTAAAATATTTATAAAATATGCCTGATTTTATCTGCCTGGCGCATGCGGTAAAAACACCGCAATTCTTCGAGTAAATCGCCTTCGAATTTTTGAGGATAAGAATGGCTTAAATAGACGCAATACTGCGAGGCTAAACGATTTGCTGTTTGATATCGCTCCGTTTGCTCGAAACTTAATTCATCAATCCAGCGAGTATTTGAAAAAAGCGATTGAAAAATTTCTCCATTGGCACTGAGAGACATCTCACGGGAAAATAGAACAAATTTATCAATTTCAGCTTGAAGCTCTAATTCGAGTTGGGTCACGGGTTCTTTTCGCGTTGCCCGCCAAATCAAATAAACAAAATGACTTACCCCTTCAACTAAGGGCCCAAACCGTTGTAATACATCGGGGCGCACCAGAACTTTAGAGATCTCATTCCAGCACAAACCCTCTGCCCACTGCAAAAGCTTTGGAGAATAGAAAAGACCTACTTCAAGGTTGGCATCTTCATCTTGAGCGACGAGCAACGCTTCATCGGTAAACGCAAGCCAGGGCTGACCTCGAATAGCTTCTTGACGATACTCCTCTTCAATTAAAAACTCCTCCACCGAAGCGGGACAATCGATCTGATAAGTTTCTTCAATTTTCTTTTGAATTTGATTCAAGATCATTGAATGAACTCCGATTTTAATCCCGAAACAGGAACAATTCCCTGTTCACTCAGCAAAATTTTCAAGCGTTCACTTCCCGTGCGCACCCATTTTTCATAGAGTCGGAGTAAATCTTGTGAACGACTCGTAAAACTTTTCTCGCTCACTTCGGAGATCACATCCATCCATTGAACAAAATGTTGGGAGAGCTCGGTAAAGATTTTAGAAAATAATTCTTTATTTTGACGAAAAGATTCGCGTGAGGAAAGCAAAGAATAAGCGCCTTCTCCCATGCTTACATAATAATCTACATCGATAATTTTTCGGTTAAAACTATCCTGAAAAAACCCCGAAACAAACAAAGAGAAATCTCCCAGATAACGCAGAAGTTGGATTTTCTTTTCTGGCCCCTCCAATTGCGCTTGGCAAAAAAGAAGCGCTAAAGGCATTTCTTGGCCTTCGGAGTTTCGTAAAATGCTTTTTTCATCCATAAAGCGCGACAGAAGATTCACTAAATAAAACGCAACGTGCTCGTCGGTTTCGATTTTCTGATTTTTTAAAGCTTGAGTAACCACTTCATGGAAATAGGCCTGAACGGTAGGACATTCTTGAATAAGCTTTTTTTCTTCCTGCATTCGTTTTCCTCCTTCTTGAAAGGCTGAAAAGACGCTGCGGTTTACCATCTCTTACCCACAAATTTTAACATTTTTATAGGAAGCTTCCCAAGCAAAAAAAGATAGGCTTTGGGACAGAGCGTCAAAGCTAGAATGGCTTCCAATGAGGCATTGAGGATATGTAGAGGAATTTAGAGTTTGGAAGTTTGATCCGATTCACCCTCGGGCGTGGGCGTAAAGTATTCACGAGGGGTGATTTTTAAAAAGAGGAATCCTGCAATCGCTTTTAAAAAATAATTTGTGACCATCCAAACTAAAGACATCGCAAATAGAAGTTCTTCGGGCCCCAGATTTCCCTGACTTACTACGATTTGATTTTTAAAAAACTCCACGGTTGCAATTTGAGAGGCCCCCAAACCACCCGGCGTGAGAGGAAGACCTGCTAAAAGCAAAACGACAGGAATAGTCGTCACGACTGAGAAGAAAGGTAGATGAGCTCCAAAAGCAATTGCCACAAAATACAAAGAGGTAATGACTAAAGCATGAAAAGGAACCCTAAAAAGAGCAATCTTTATGTAATCGGAGATTTTCGCTTCATGAAAAGTCTGAAATAAATGTTTACCCTGAAGCCAATCGCGAAAACGGAAATGAATCTTAAAAGGAAGAAGACGAATCAACCAACCTTGCCAAAAGAAAATATGAAAAAGAGCTGCGATAAAAAAGACAATCGCGAAATTTTGAATCCAGTGACTTACATCGATATCTTTAAAATGCAGTGGGGCATAAAAACTTCCCAAAAAAGCGAAAAAAACAATCCAGAAGAAATCAATCACCATCACGAATAAAATAGAACCTAAGGCCTTAAAAAACGACGCATTCTTGCTCCGTTTAAGAAAGTAAGCCATAGCCGCCTGACCCGCATTATAATTTAGTAGAGCCAATAAATAGCTAACCACCCGGGCGGGCAAGAGCTCAGAAAATCGAATCGAAACACAAAAACGCCGGAGCACATAGGCCAGTCCTAGAGTATCGAAAACCATAACCAATAAAAAATAAAGAATGGCGTAGAAGACAAAAAAGGGAATTCGAACATATTGAAAGGCCTGCCATACCTTTTGAGGAGGATATTGGTGAAAAAGGTAGGCGAGTAAGCCAAGTCCGATAATCCAGGGGAAAAAATTTTGAAAAATCTTCTTCATGTTTGATGAACAGTATGACAAAAACATCTCCATCTCTAAACTCAACTTAAAACTCAAGGAGAATTCTCATGCTTGAAAATTTAAATGAAAACTCTACTCCTCAAAATTCGGCTGCTGAAGAATCCATTATTGTATTAGATCAACCCGCTACCCCATCTCCCCTTAAAAATCCCCTTTCTTTCGAACTAGAAGATGCACTGATTTTGCGTTTACGGCAGAGCCTTCCTTTAAAATTAGGATTTAAACGAAACACACCTCTTCCTTTAAACCTGCGTCGCTCTCTCGAACGAAAAGCAGAAGGCTTGATTCAGAAAGTAGCTCGAGAAACCATTGAAAAAGCAGTAAGAGACATGCTTCCTGCCCTTGCGGAAAAGATTATTCGAGAAGAAATCCAACGGTTGACGGAATAAACCGGGCCCGCTATGGAAGAGGGCTCTATGGCCAATGCTCCCGAATTAGAAAAGATTTACTCTCCTCATGAGGTTGAAGAACGCTTAAGCCGTTTTTGGATTGAAAAAAATTTTTCAGTAGCTTCTGAAAAACTAAAAAATCCAGCGAATGGTTTTTCGGTCGTCATTCCCCCTCCCAACGTCACCGGCACTCTGCACATCGGACATGCTTTAAATAATACGCTCCAAGATATTTTAGTCCGTTTTCAACGCATGCAAGGCAAAGATACCCTCTGGGTATTTGGGACAGATCACGCCGGGATTGCCACGCAAAATGTCGTGGAACGCCAACTGGCGGCAGAAGGCTTGTCGCGTTATGATCTGGGCCGAGAAAAATTTATTCAGCGGGTTTGGAAATGGAAAGAAGAATCCGGCGGGACTATTCGCAATCAGCTCAAGCTCTTAGGCGCTTCTTTAGATTATTCGCGCGAACGTTTTACCATGGACGATGGCTTGTCGGAAGCAGTGCGCGAAGTGTTTGTCACTCTCTACGAAGAAAAATTACTCTACCGCGATCAACGCCTGATTCATTGGTGTCCG
>CAYWGE010000067.1:0-8625 GCA_964457215.1 uncultured Pseudomonadota bacterium | reverse complement strand
AGCAATTGCAACCTCGTCTTGTCGAGCTTCGAGAAAAATATAAACAAGATCGAGAACGCTTAAATATGGAGATGATGAATTTATTTAAGACCCATAAAGTTAATCCCATGGGTGGTTGCCTCCCCATGCTATTACAAATGCCTGTTTATATTGCCCTCTACAAAGTTTTGTACAACGCCATTGAATTGTACCAGGCTCCTTTCTTTTGGTTTTATAAAGATCTCTCAGCACCAGATCCGTATTTCATCTCTCCAATTTTGTTGGGTTTCTTCATGGTCTTACAACAAAAAATGACGCCCAATCCTAACCAAGATCCTGATCAAGCTCGAATCATGATGCTCATGCCCGTGATTTTTTCAGTATTTATGCTTTTCGTTCCGTCTGGGCTGGTTTTATATATTTTCGTCAACACCGTCATGACGGTAATTCAACAATATCTTCATCAACATGACTTAAGCTTGGCTGATTTGATTAAACGTCGCAAAGCAACTTAAAGGACGGAATGGATGTCCTTAAGCCTTCCGCAGACTGACACTATTGCAGCCTTAGCAACTTCTCCCGGAGAGGCGGGGATTGCTGTAATTCGGATGAGTGGTCCTTTGGCGCCTCTTTTACTTGAGAAAACTTTTAAAAAATCTTCTCTAAATTCTCAAAAGTGGGAGTCCCATAAACTTTATCTAGGTAAAATCTATCATGAGAAAGATTTTTTAGATGAAGCTTTGGCCGTTTGGATGAGGGCTCCACACTCCTTTACGGGAGAAGACGTGGTGGAATTTCATATCCATGGAGGAAAGTTAATTGCCTGGAAGGTTTTACAGGCCCTTTACTCTTTAGGAGCAAGACCCGCTGCTCCCGGAGAGTTCTCACAAAGGGCTTTTTTAAACGGAAAGATTGACCTCATTCAAGCGGAGGCCATTGCGGATATAATCTCGGCAAGCTCGGAGAAAGCTTTGGCTTTGGCGCAAGCGCAGTGGGAACATGCCTCGGGCCCTATTGAGCTTTTGCGATCCCGGTTAATGGAGCTTTTGATGCAACTTGAGGCAAGTGTAGATTTTCCAGAGGAAGATATTGAAATTATTGACTATTCTAAGGCTATCGACTTAGCAAAAGGGAGCTTGAGGCAAATAGAACAATGGATTGAGAATTATGAACTGGGGCGATTAATGCGTGATGGGGTAGTTGTTGCATTAGTAGGGAAACCAAATGTAGGTAAAAGTAGTCTCATGAATTATTTGAGTCGAGAAGAAGTTGCGATAGTTCATGAAGAGGCCGGTACAACTCGAGATGTGCTCGAAAAAAGAATTAACCTTCGGGGATATTCCTTTCGCTTCATTGATACTGCAGGCATTCGAGAGGCAGAAGGTGCCGTTGAAAAAATTGGAATTGAAAAAGCAAAACGATGGATAGAACAAGCAGACTTAGTTTTAGCGGTTTTTGATCTTTCAAGAAAATGGGAAAATGAAGATGCTGAAATATTAACTCTTGCGTCAAGAAAAAGAGCCCTTTATTTTTGCAATAAGAATGATTTGGCGCCCAAATGGAATCCAACAGATGTTTTTTCATCTTTAAATTTGACGAGTTCAAAATATATAGCCTCCGTTTCTGTTAAGGCCAGCAAGGGTTTGCAAGAGATTGAGCACTTATTAATTGACGCAGTAGACTTACAAATAGATGAAAAACAAAATTTTCTATTTTTAAATCAAGTGCGTCATAAAAAATTATTAGAACAAGCAAGTGCGTCATTAAAACAAGCAATTGTAAATCTAGAGGAGAAAGCATCGCCGGAATGGATTGTGGCTGATCTTTATTCTTCGGTTGAGTCGTTAGGAGAAATTATTGGAGTGGTTGCACGTGAAGATGTCTTGGATAATATTTTTAGTCGTTTCTGTATTGGGAAATAATACTTTTATTTTACTAAATTTTTAAATCTCGGGCAGAATGCTTGTTATTTAAAATACCCTATAAAAAAGGGACAGGAGCCAAACATGAAATTTCGATTCTTATTTATACTGAGCTTTTTGATTTATTTTTCTAGTGTTGTAAATGCGGTTGAGCTCTTCGCCCTTGAGAGTCGAATGCAATCTCGATCAGAACCACAAAGTCTTGATATGTCTGGGGCGCTAAAGTTCCCCCAAGAGTCGGAATTAGAAAAAACAAAAGAGGCTTTTAAGACCGTAGGTAATGGAATAAAAGAAGGAGCTCTTGTAGTAGGGGATGGTATAAAAAAGAAGGCCTTAGCAATGGTTCAAGTATTTCAGAAGGTAGGAAAGGTAACGAAAGATTTTTTAACTTTACATCCTTCAGAGAATTAATGGATATAAATTTAATTTAATTATACATAATTTTTTATAATTATAATTAATTAAATGTTTTTTTGTTTCACGTGGAACTTATTATGCTGCTTTACGACAAAAAATTTGATGTTGTGGTTGTGGGGGGGGGGCACGCGGGCTGTGAGGCTGCCTTGGTGGCAGCGCGTGCGGGATTTCAGGTTCTGCTGCTTACTTCCAATGTTGATAACATCGCACAGATGAGTTGCAATCCTGCCATAGGAGGATTGGGTAAGGGCCATTTGGTGCGTGAATTGGATGCGCTGGGTGGGGAAATGGGAAAAGTAATTGATGCCACTGGCATTCAATTTCGGAAACTTAATACCAAAAAGGGGCCAGCGGTTCAGGCCACTCGTGCCCAGGCAGATAAGTTGCAATACAAAATTAAGATGCGCAGAGTTTTAGAGACGACCCCCAATCTTTCCATTAAACAGGGGTTTGTAGAAGCTTTAAAAGTAGAAAATGGGATAGTTTGTGGAGTTTTTTCTAATTTTGGGATTTTATTTCAGGCCAGGGCAGTAATTTTAACGACTGGTACTTTTATGAATGGTTTGATGCATTATGGGGATAAAAAAATTGGTGGAGGACGGGCAGGAGACTCTCCCTCCATAGGGCTCTCTGCCAATTTACGCGATTTGGGTTTTGAGGTGGTGAGGATGAAAACGGGGACTTGCCCTCGCTTAGATATTCGCACAATTGATTTTTCCCAACTTGAAGAACAAAAAGGTGATGCAGATCTGCCTCGATTCTCCTTTTCTAATATTCAGCCCGAGCTTTCTCAAATTTCTTGTTTCATCACTTATACAAATGAAAAAACACATGCTGTTATTCGGGGAGGAATTAATAGATCTCCTATGTATAATGGGACAATTCAAAGCATTGGCCCCCGCTACTGTCCTTCTGTAGAAGATAAGGTGATGCGTTTTGCTGATAAAGAACGACATCAATTATTTTTGGAACCCGAAGGTCATGACACACACGAAGTTTACGTCAATGGACTCTCCACTAGCTTACCTATTGATGTGCAGCTGGAAATGTTAAAAACAATCCCAGGGCTTGAAAAGGCTGAAATGGTTCGAGCCGGTTACGCTGTGGAATATGATTGCCTGCCCCCTACTCAACTTTTACCATCTTTAGAGACAAAAAAAGTGAAAAATTTATTTCTAGCAGGACAAATTAACGGTACTTCTGGGTATGAAGAGGCCGCTGCTCAGGGCATTATGGCAGGAATTAATGCAGTGCAGGCCTTGCGTGAAAATAATCCGCTTATATTAGATCGGTCTGAAGCCTATATTGGAGTCATGATCGATGATTTAGTGACTAAGGGCACACAAGAACCTTATAGAATGTTCACTTCCCGTGCCGAGCATCGACTCTTATTAAGAGAAGACAACGCCGATTTGAGATTAAGAGAAAAAGCTCACGACCTTAATTTAATTTCGGATCAAGACTGGTCTCTCTATTTAGATAAAAAAGAACAAATAGAGGCTTTGAAAGTCCTATTAAAAAAAACGCGCCCTCCCGTAGTAATGGATTTGAATAGAAAAAACCAAACCCTTGAAGAATTTTTGCGTAGACCTGAGCTGAATGTTAAAAATTTGGACTCGGTTTGTTCGGATTGGCATGAGCTGACAAAAAATTTATCCGAAGAGGTGAAAAATCAAGTTGAGATTGAGATAAAGTATGAAGGTTATATTTCTCGTCAGCAAACTATGGTAGGAAAATTATCTTCTTTAGAGAACTATTTAATCCATAAGGACTTTGATTTTCGAAAAATTTCAGGCTTATCGAGAGAAGTAGTCGAAAAGTTAGAAAAAATTCGTCCTTTATCGTTGGGGCAGGCCTCACGTATCTCCGGTGTAACTGCCGCTGCCATATCAATTCTAATGGTCTATCTTAAAAAGAAAAATACCACTCCTTTTGTTGAAAAGGTCTCGTAGACTTCTCATGACTTCTCTTAAACAGGAAAGTTCCTTTGAGATTTTATTACAAGAAGGAATGTCTCTCTCTTCTTTACCTCCTTTATCTCCTTTAGAAGTGAGTTTGTTGGCTAAATTCCACTTTTTTTTACAAAAATGGAATAAAACTATTAATCTTACTGGGCATCGTGATCTCAAAAGTTCCGTGGAGTTGAATTTTATTGATTCTTTACAGTTAGCCTATCAGCTTCCGTCAGTGGGCAATATATTGGATTTAGGAAGTGGCGCAGGTTTCCCAGCTTTAGTGATTAAAATTTTACGTCAGAATTTATCGATGACCTTGGCTGAGGCAGACCAACGAAAAACTTCTTTTTTATTTCATGCCGCAAAAGAGCTTAATTTGGGGAATATTTACTTCATGAATGAGTTTCTCACCGGAAAAAAAATGGAATCACTTATTCAGTCTGAAAATTTTTCTCACATTGTTTCACGTGCAACATTTTCTCCTAAGGAATTGGTAACGCTATTACATCCTCTCCTCATTAAAGAAATTCCTTTATTTTTAATGTTGAGTATCCAACAACTGATAGATTTCAAAAAAAATGTTAAGGATTTTGATTTTTTTCTGGAACGAGAATACTTTTTACCTTTTTCTAGACAGAAAAGAATTATTTTAGGATTAAAAATTAAAAATTAATTTTTTGACGTTGCTATTTTTCAAAGTTTTTGACATAAGAAAAATAGAAGTCTCGCCTTTCATTTTTGGGGGTCGGGTGGGAAAAATCCTCGTTATATGTAATCAAAAAGGTGGCGTCGGAAAAACCACCACTTCTGTTAACCTTGCCGCTTCTTTGGCTGCGGCCGAACATCCTACATTATTAATAGATCTTGATCCTCAAGGAAATGCTTGTAGTGGCTTAGGCTTAGATAAAAAAAGTTTCCCGAAAAATATTTATCATGTTTTAGTCTCTGGAGTTACCGCTCAAGAAGTTATTGTTCCTACAGCGTTAGAGTTTTTGCATGTCATCCCTTCAAACACGGACCTTGTTGCAGCGGATATAGAGTTGGTAAGCAAATTTTCCAGAGAATTTAAATTGAAAAATGCATTAGCCTCTATTCGTGATCTTTACGATTTTATTATCATTGATTGTCCTCCCTCTTTAAATCTTTTGACCGTTAACGCTCTGAGTGCCGCGGATTCAGTAATTGTCCCGGTGCAATGTGAATATTATGCCTTAGAGGGATTAAGTGAGCTCTTGAAGACTATTACTTTAGTGAAAGAGAGTTTAAATCCAAGTTTAGAGATTGAGGGGATTTTGCTCACTATGTTTGATTTGCGTAACAATCTTTCGCACCAAGTGGCGCAGGAGATTAAAAATTATTTTCCAGAAAAATTATTTGAGTCTGTAATTCCACGAAATGTAAAATTGAGCGAAAGCCCATCTCATGGTAAGCCTATTTTACTTTATGATATTCGTTCAAAAGGTTCTTTGGCGTATCTATCATTGGCAAAAGAAGTTTTGATTCGGTCTGGGGTAAGTTTTGTACACGAAGATAAAAATGTACAGAATGAAAAAATTCTAATGGTAAGTTAAGGGGGATAGTATGTTTCAGCAAAAGGCACTGGGGAGAGGTCTGGCTTCTCTCATCCCAAATCCGTCGGAAGTAAAAACAGAGCCATCTACTTATTTTTTCTGTCCAATTGGAAAAATTGTTGCAAATCGGGATCAGCCTCGAAAGCTTTTTGCAAAAGAAGCCTTAGAGGAGTTAGCGGATTCCATTCGTGAAAATGGAGTAATTCAACCTCTTATTGTACGAAAAATAGAGGGAGGCCTCTACGAATTGATTGCTGGGGAGCGGCGGTTTAAAGCGAGTAAGTTAGTGGGATTGGAACAGGTACCGGTAGTTGTTTTAGAGGCAACCGAAGAGCATAGCCTAGAATTAGCATTAATTGAAAATATTCAACGCCAAGATCTCAACCCAATTGAAGAAGCCTTGGCCTATAAACAATTGATGGAGAGGTATCATTATACTCAAGAGGAATGTTCTAAAAAAGTGGGCAAAGAACGTTCTACAGTTGCTAATGCATTGCGACTTCTTAATCTGTCCGAAGAAATTCGCGGATATATCATAGAAGGACGTATCTCCATGGGACATGCGCGAAGTTTGCTGGGGATTGAAGAAGAAGAAATGCGACTTAAAGTTTGTCGACGTGTGGTTCAAGAAGGGCTTTCAGTTCGGGAAATAGAAGACTGGGTGCGTAAACTTCGAGAAGGTGTCCAGGTTGAAAAAATTGTGCAGACAAAAAAAGTAGATCCTCAACTTAACTTTATTGAAAATGAAATGACAAAAATTCTGGGGACCAAAGTAAGAGTAAAGGCGCAAGGGAAAAAAGGAAAAGTGATGATTGATTATTATAGTCAGGAAGATTTAGATCGAATTTTTAATGCCATCATGGGATAAAAACGAAATTAAAAAAAGGAGCTTTTATGTTTGGAGATAAAGATAGATCTTTAAAAATTGTAGACCACAGCCCTTCCACACTTCTCGATCGTGGATGCCGTTTTGAAGGGAAGCTTACCTTCGAAGGAACTGTGCAGATCAATGGAAATTTTCGCGGAGAAATTTTTTCGGATGGAACCCTCATTATCGGCGAGGGCGCAAATGTTGAAGGAAAATTGGAAGTAGAAAACGCGATTATCAGTGGCCAAGTGATGGGCACGATTGTCGCGAAACAAAAAATTGAGATGCATCCTCCTTCGCTGGTTCGGGGGGATATTACTGCTCCTGCTTTGGTGATTGAAGAAGGATCACTTTTTGAAGGAAATTGCTCTATGGGAATCCGGAAACAACAAGAGACCGCCGAAGTGGTGAATGGAGCCTTTGAATTCAATTTAGAACAGTAGTTTTATTCAGGCAGGCATCCGCAAACAAGCCATTTGACAAGCTCATATTCTGCGGGGTATCGCAGCCTCATGTCTCAAGTTTCCTTTGAAACCATTTGTCAGCCTATTCGGCAAGACCTTGAAAAGGTAGAGCAGCAACTCCATACCTTAGTCTACTCACCTGTGGAAATGGTCACCCAAGTGGCGTCCCATATCATTCATTCGGGTGGAAAACGTTTGCGGCCCACCCTCTGTCTCTTAGCTGCCCGTCTTTTTGGTTACCAAGGAGACCGTACCCTTAACATCGCTTGCGCCTTAGAATTTATTCATACTGCGACTCTGCTCCATGATGATGTGATTGATAATGCCGCCCTTCGTCGAAATAAAATTTCATCAAATGCGTTGTGGGGAAATAAAGCCACTGTCTTAGTGGGTGATTATCTCTATTGCAAAGCGTCTTCCATTATCGCCCAAGATGGAGACTTTAAAGTTCTAGAAATTATTTCTCAAGTGACCGCCGAAACAACCGAAGGAGAGGTCTTAGAAATTATTAAATCCAACGATCCAGCTCTCACCGAAGAGACCTATCTCGAGATTATTTCTTACAAAACGGCACGACTCATTGCCGCTTCGAGCCAGCTTGGAGCCTTGATTGGACGTGCCTCGGTGGGTGATCAAGAACGCTTAAAAAGTTACGGAAATCAGATTGGAATCGCCTTTCAATTAATTGACGATGCCCTAGACTACGTCTCTTCCGATCATGAAATTGGTAAAGTTGTTGGGACTGATTTGAAGGAAGGCAAGATGACTCTTCCCTTAATCCATGGTATGCGTCATTGTAGTCCGGCGGAGCGTGAGATGATTCGGCAAGTTCTTCAAGGTCAAGGAGAGGGCTCCCCCGAAAAAGACCTTCAAGAGGTTTTATCTGTTTTAGACCGCCATCAATCGATTCAATATACTCTCCAAAAAGCACACGATTTTGTGGCCAAAGCCAAGGCCGATTTAGAGCCTTATGCCGAAAGTCCTGCCAAAACTGCCCTTTTACAGCTTGCGGAATTTATTGTTCAGCGGCGACATTAAAAAACAATCCGAATTTCCCATTGACAGTTCCAAACCCCGTTTGTTAGCCCGCCTTTAGATTTAAACTTACAAAGTTTAGGGAACGCCGTGAGAATCGGCGACGGTCCCGCCACTGTAAGGGGATAAGCCAAAGTCCGTTAGTCACTGCCCGCTCCGGCGGATGGGAAGGCAAGGGCCTTGGAGTAGTACCCCAAGTCAGGAAACCTGCTTTGTTGAACAAACTGTTCCTAAAGAATTAGGAACCACTTCGAGGAAAGAGTGGTGGATAGTGTTGTCCGTCCGAGCCGCCTTTGCGGCTTTTTTTATTTTTGTTCTTTTAGGCCTGCTTCTTTGGGCCCCTTCCCTTTTTTCTGCAGAAACCGAGCAGTTAGGTGAGGTTTTAGTTCAAGACTCTGCTCAAGATTATAGTGC
>CAYWGE010000066.1:2629-8724 GCA_964457215.1 uncultured Pseudomonadota bacterium | reverse complement strand
CCGCGATGAGCCACACGCTTACGTCAAGCTGTGGAAGCACCACGCGGCGCAGCCCTACGCTGATCGCATCAATGCGGTCGCCCGTCAGCGCGGCGAATCGTGGCTCAAGCGCTATGGCGGCAAGTACTCTTCGGAATGGTTCTTCAGCAAGCTGCTCCAGATTCTCGAAGAAGCACCCGCCGTCTACGACGCGTTTGACACCTTTATCGAAGCCGCCGGGAAGATTAGCGCGAATATGTTGGGAATGGTGAGTAAGGTAGGAGGGCAGATTTACGCGCTCTTATTTTTGTCACGAACCCCACTTTCTCTAGATGAAATTTCTGAAACCTTAAAAATCAGCAAATCTAACATCAGTATTAATATTCGACTTTTGGAAGAGGCTAAACTAGTTCGAAAAGTTTGGGTAAAGGGAGATCGTAAAGATTTTTACGAAGCGAGTCGAGAACACCCTACCCATGTTTTAAGAGATTTTTTTGATCGTATTCGATCCGGAATCGAAGATAGTATCCGAATTGTGACGCGATGTCGTAAACAATTTGAGAATGTGAATCCTGAAGGTGAACAAAAAGAAGAAGTTGCCTTTATTTTAAACCAGCTTCAATTATTAGATATGTTTTATCAAGCCGCGAGCCAAATTTTCGAAAATTTTTATCAAGGCCGTCCTGTAGATATTGAAATTCTTCGCAGCGTTATCTTAGATCGATATAATCCTTAAATTGGATTCTCTTAGAACAATTAGCAAAAAATTATTTTACTTCCCTCCAAAATCTCCAACATCTTTAAGCATCTTTGACATGCCGCTGTTTTTATATGCCGACTTTTTTTCTGATTCGAATATAATTTTTACTATTCATATAGGGCCAGTAAAGGCCGAGCGTCATGAAGATTGAGTTGTTTCAATTAAAATAGAAGGAGAAAAACATCATGAGAAAAATATTATTCTTAAGTTTTTTGGCATTTACCTTGTTGGAGATCCAAATAGTTTTTGCGGACGATGGTAATAATTTACAAAAAACTTCCACATCTTCTGAAAAACCCCAGAGTACAGTGAATACTAAAGGAGTCATCACACCTGCACCGGGTGCCCTTGAAAATGCAAAGCCAGTAGGAAACAACAGTGGGGGAGCCTCTATACTAAATCCCTCCTTGTTTACTATAGATACTGATCGAGATGGATCTCCCGATGTTCGTGATAATTGCCTTAATGTTTCAAATGCAGATCAAAGAGATACCGATCGAGATGGTATTGGAGACACCTGTGACAATTGTGCCGGTATGAGTAATAGAGATCAAGCGGATTTCAATGTGAATGGAATGGGTGATGCTTGCGAGGATACGGATAGTGATAATATATTCGATGCAATAGATAACTGTCCTACGGTAGCTAATATCGATCAGAGGGATAGCAGTCGGCCTCCGAATGGTATAGGGGATGCCTGTGATAATGTAGATTGTCCTGAGCCGGAGTTTACGATAAATTTTGATATTCAACGCTGTACTTATTATCGAGCAGATCCTTGTGGCGATTTCAATGAAGGCACCTGCGTAAATGCCCCGGCGAATACGCCTGTTACTTCATTTCATCCCAATACAGTCTTTGGAAGCCCATGGGATGGTTATGGCATTCGATGGACGAGTCGGAATGCGACTCAACTTCAAGACTCCTGTGGAAACTTATTAGGAGACCGCAGTAGTAGTGTAAGCTATGGTTCTGCTGGTTCGGGTCGCTACTTTGCATCAATGACTCCCCGAACATCAAGCGAGGGGCCTTATTCGAGGATAAGTGTCAATCCCGCTGGAGAATCTCGCTACGTGGAATTTCGTTGGGGTTCAAATGGATTAATCCCACGTTTCGAAACACGTCGAGAGGATCACGTAGACCCTGGTCTTCATAATTGGACTATTCCGGCCTTCGTGCCCTACCATGATACTTTTGTTTCATTTGAAGAAAATACAACCCGAATGGCAAGTTCGTCGATTAGTGATGATTTTCAGAGTGGTTTTGTTTCCCAAAAAACTGGAACTTTAAATTGTACTGTGCGTGCCACTAACGCTTGTGGTCGCACCACAGATTTTCATTATCGGTATTCTTGCATGCCTTAATGAACTAAGCCGTTTTTTTAAGCCTCCGTTTTTATCGACACGGAGGCTTTTTTATTGATGGTACAATATAAAAACTTATGGGGGTTGAAAAGGCTGGTGCTAAAAAATGCTGCTTAGTGAATAGGGTGAAATGAATAGAAAACTTGGGAACAGGAATAAAGTCAAAGTCTTTATTTTTTCAGAGCTTACCTCATTAAAAATTCAACCTTTTAGAGTTTAGCTATCCGGATACCTCAAGATCCGCACGTAACTTTTTATTGACTTTGTGTGTCAATGTCTATAAATCTAATAGACTAAATTTCTAAGTAAAATCAAATATTTAGAACGTTTAGAAAGATCTAAAACTTCGCATCCCGAGGGGTCGGGATTTCAAAAGGAGAAATCACATGGCTGTGGCCTTAAACGAGTTAGAAAAAATGCAAGAAGAAGCGCAAGAATCTAAAATTAGTCGAGCGCAGAACTTTTATTTTCCAAACCAAGGCAAGCTTGCTTCTGAAAAGCTAGAGCAGGGCGGTGCGAAATTGGGTGAACGCCTCCTGGTGGGAGCGGCTAAAGCTTTCTGGCCAGTTCTAAAACTCGTGAATAAAATCCACCAAGGTAAAGCCATTACTCCAAAATGGGCGCCAGCCCCTTTGCTTAAGAAAAAGGAAAAAACATTTCCTCAACTTGGGTGGCCTCGAACGACCGATTCTTTATGTCCTCGCTGTGTGAAAGAAGTGCGTGAAGCGATTATTTCTGGCGAAAAAGATTTCACTTACTTGATCGAGTCGAATCCTGGAGAAATCAAAGCTAAAATTGTAGAACGCGATGGAAAAGTTTTAATGGTAAAGCATTGCGAAAAGCATGGAGATTTCGAAGACATTATGGCCTCCGATGCGCGATTTTTAGAAAGAATGGAAAAACTCTATCCAGGCCGTGATTTTAAATCTCCCTTATCTTTGTTACGTAATCACGGAACTTCTACCATTAAATACGGCCGTGGTTCTGTGCTTACTGTAGATCTTACCAACCGTTGCAACATGATGTGTGATCCTTGCTTTATGGACGCTAACCAAGTGGGTTATGTTCATGAGCTTTCGTGGGAAGATATTCAAGAAATCTTAGATAACTCTTTGAAAATAAAACCCCGACGCCAAATGTCTGTCCAATTTTCAGGTGGTGAACCCACTTTATCTCCTTACTTTTTAGATGCCATTCGATATTCCAAAAAAGTAGGCTATTTCAGTGTGCAAGCAGCAACTAATGGTATTCGCTTCGCCGAAAATCCTGAATTTGCCAAACAGGCCTATGAAGCGGGTTTGCGGATTGCTTACTTACAATTTGATGGAGTAGAGAATGCCGCGAATGAACACCGAAAAATTTCAAATCTTTTTGATGTGAAATTGCGAGCCATTACTAACTTAGCTAATGCTGGTATTGACGTTGTGTTGGTGACCACGATTGTTAACCAAGTGAATGATCATCAGGTAGGACCCATCATCGATTTTGCGATTCAAAACTCCGATAAAATTACTTTTTGTTCTTTCCAACCCGTTTCTTTTACGGGACGAGATGAAGATATTAGCGATGAAGATCGAGAAAAACATCGTTATACTTTGGCTCATTTGGCTCATGATGTGAAAAGTCAAACAGGTGTTTCAGAACCGATGCGCGATTGGTTTCCACTTTCTGCAGCGGGGCCTTTCTCAGATTTGGCGGACTATTTAAAAGGTCCTAATCAAGATTGGGGCACCATGAAGTGTGGTTGTCATCCGAATTGTGGAATTGGTATGGCGTTGTTTGTTGATAAACAACAAAAGAAATGGTTGCCTGTTTCGGAATTTATTAACATCGACCAGCTTTTATTAGATGTGCAAGATATTACCGATGCTTGTCAGCCTCATTGGTTAACAAAGCTTGAAGTGGCTTGCTCAGTATTGCGTAATTACAATCCTGCGACAGCCCCTAAAGAACTTACTTTAAAAGACTTCTTGAAGAAATTTGATAAGTCTACAGGCGGTGGTTTAAAGGGGGGTAAGGCCGATTACGGAGTAGGAGCAGAGCGTAAAAAAGACCGTTGGCACTTTATGTTTGTGGCAGGCATGTGGTTCCAAGATTTATTTAATTACGATTTCCGCCGAACTGAAATGTGTATCATTCCTTATGGCACACAAAAAGGTGAGATTTCTTTTTGTGCTTATAATACCGGTGTGGGCTGGAGACAAATTATCGAAGATCTCCACAAAAATGCAAGCGTGGGTGACTGGTATCGAAAAAATGGACGGCACGCTGTTCATGCCGGAAATAAACCGCTTGATCTGCCCACATTTGAACATGATGTGAATGTGCCACTTAAGTCCGTTCCTTCTGTGCATTAAAGTTAAATTCTTCAATTTCGCTACTCCACTTCTGGACGTTCTTAAAAGAACGTCCAGGGTTGAGTTGTCTGAATGGTCTAGTTGAATTTAATCAACTATTATCTTATTTTTATGCACTTTAATTCTGATAATTTTGATCCACTTTGGTACTCACTCGGTCCTCTCATTATTATAAATATTCTAAGCCTTTTAACTGTTTTGATATTCGCGGCCTTACGGAAGAGTGATCGTAAAATTCCTGCTCAAAACGAATTAGATAATAGGCACCACTCTCGTTTTTTAAGTAAATGGTTTAAAGAATATTGGTTTTGGGTGACTTCTCCCATTGAGCGTATCGCTCTATTTTTAAAATTAACTCCTAATTTTTTTACCACCTTGGGATTTGTGATTTGTTTTCTTTCCGGACTTGCTTTTTATTATGGCCGCTTAGGAATTGCAGGGTGGTGTGTGATTTTAGGTGGAACCTGTGATATGTTTGACGGTCGAATCGCCCGCATTACGGGAAAGTCAACCGCAGGTGGCGCGTTCTATGACTCTGTTATGGATCGCTTTGGAGAACTCGCAAGTTTAGTTGGGCTTGCCCTTTATTATAGGCATCATTGGATGCTTGTTTTTGTGCTTTTGGCAATTGTGGGTTCTATGATGGTCAGTTACGCGCGGGCACGCGGGCAATCGGTAGGGGTAGATTGTAAAGAGGGAGTGATGCAGCGCCCTGAACGAATTGTCTATTTGGGTGTGAGCGCGATTTTTAGTCCTATTTTTGCCTACTTACTCAGGCCTTATTATGCTCTTCCATTAGATTTTTTACTTCAGTGGGCAGTAATCTTAATTGCCGTCATGACTCTTTACACTTCTTTCTCTCGTTCTTGGTGGATTTATAAGGCGTTGGAAGGAAATAAAACTGGAAATTCCTAATAAAGAGGAGAGGTTGGCCCATTGAAATTTCCCTTGCTAAAGCCATCATAACCCGTTACAAGTAACATTCTTCGCTGTGGAAGCATCTTTAGAGTGGGCTAAAAAGCCCACTTTTTTTTTGTGAATGACCCATGATGAACGCTGAACAAATTGAAGCCTTGCTTAATCCCGTTGCTCAATCCTTAGGGTATGAATTGGTCGCTTGTGAGTGGACGAGTGAGTTTGGTAAAAAAATATTACGAGTCTACATTGATCAGCCTGCAGGGGTGATGCTTGAAGATTGTGAAAAGTTTTCGAAGTTAATTGATCCTTTGCTAGACGTCGAGATGGAAAATCCAGAAGCTTATGAACTGGAGGTCTCATCGCCCGGTATTGCCAGACCTCTTAAAAAATTAAAAGACTTTGAGCGATTTAAAGGAAAGTGCATTCGTCTGAAAACCCAAACTCCACTTGAAGGAAGGGCAAATTATAAGGGAGTTTTGGAAGGTGTTCGTGAAAATAATGTTTTAATTTTAGTCGATGGAGTTTCATATGAAATTCCTCATTCTTTGATTGAAAAAGCTCACATTGAGCCCTCGCGTGAGGATCTTTTTCAAAATAAAAACAAACGGAGATAGTATGGCCCCGAAAAAAAGAAAGACAGCAAAAGAAGGTGTAAAGTCGATGTTCATTAATTTGAACAGTGTGTTGGAGCAAGTCGGAAAAGATAAAGGTATTCCG
>CAYWGE010000066.1:0-2619 GCA_964457215.1 uncultured Pseudomonadota bacterium | reverse complement strand
AGTCGAATCAGCGATGTTGATTGCAGCTAAACGTAAGTATGGGCCTGATGCAGAACTCGAAGCGCATTATAATGAAGAGTTAGGAGAAGTAGAGCTTTTTCAATTCCGTACAGTCGTTGAGTTAATTGAAAATTCTGCTTTACAAATTTCTGTTGAAGAAGCCCATGCTCTAGATCCTGAAGCAACAGTAGGGGATAGTTTGGGAGAAAAATTAGATTCAAATCAGTTCGGACGCATTGCGGCTCAAACCGCTAAGCAAGTGATTATTCAAAAAGTACGCGATGCAGAACGCGATATTATTTATAACGAATATAAAGATCGTGTGGGAGATATCGTTACAGGTATTGTTCGTCGTGTTGAAAAAGGAAATGTGATCGTCGATTTGGGCCGTACAGAAGCTTTACTTCCAATGAAAGAGCAAGTTCCGACTGAAACTTATAAAAACAATGATAGAATTACAGCTTTACTTGTGGAGCTTCGTCAAGACAATCGCGGCCCTCAAGTCATTTTATCTCGAAGACAGCCCGGTCTCATTAAGGCTTTATTTGCCATGGAAGTGCCTGAAGTCTCAGAAGGAGTTGTTGAAATTAAATCAGCGGCTCGGGAGCCTGGTTCTCGCGCAAAAGTAGCGGTTTATTCGAGCGATAGTGATGTCGATCCCGTGGGAGCTTGTGTGGGTATGAAAGGTTCAAGAGTGCAAAGTGTTGTTCAAGAACTTCGGGGAGAGAAGATTGATATCGTGAGTTATGATGAAGACCCTGCTCGTTTTGTCTGTAACGCGATTGCTCCTGCCGAAGTAAATAAAGTAATTTTGCATGAGAAGGATCGTTCTCTAGAAATTATTGTGCCCGATGATCAACTTTCTTTAGCAATCGGCAAAAAAGGTCAAAATGTTCGCTTAGCTGCCCAGCTTACCGGGTGGAATATCGATATTTTTAGTGAATCAAAAATGGAAGAAATTCAGAAAAATGCAAAACGCGCCCTGGTGGACGATTTGGGGATCGAAGAAAGTTTGGCAAGTATTTTATACAGTCATGCTTTTAGATCTACTCGAGAGATCGCAGAATCTAAATTAGAGGAACTTTTAGAAATCCCAGCGATCGGTTCTGAGGTACTCACCCAAGTGTATGAAACGGCTGTTTCGGTGGTTAAAAAAGCAAAAGAATCATCCGGAGCTAATCGAGAAGCTTCTGAAAAATCGGATCAGCCAAGTGTTGATTAAATATTTGTAAAGAGGATTGTTAAAAAAGTAAAACTCTTGCATAACTGGTACGAAAAATTGAGATAGAAATAAGGATAGCATGGAATCAAAAAATGACATCGTTGAGAAGCGTGTAAAGCCTACCGTTATTCGTCGAAGGGCTAAAATAGAGGCTCCTGTTGCAGAGCAACTTGCTCCAGTTGAAGAACTGGAAGCTCAAGCAAAAAAAGAAGAAGAGCCCAAAGACCTTAAACAAGCAGAGGCATTGGCTGCGGCCGTTTCTACTGAAGAAAAACTTCCACCCCCTCCTGCTAAATCTGCAGAGGTTTCAACCGCTCCAGTTGTAGCGCCAACTCCGTCTACTGTATCCAGTAAAAAAGTCGAACAAGAAGAAGAGCGGCCTCGTTTTGGCCTGAAAGTCGTTGGGAAAATTGATTTGAAACCTTCGATGCGTGAAGGATCTAAAGACTCAAAGTCAGAGGCAAAGCCTTCTTTGAATAAAACAGCAGAAGGTGTCCCTTTCAAGCCCTTAACGGTCGCAGAAGAGGAAGAAGAAGCAAAAAAGAATAAAGTTAAGAAAGTCGTTAAGAAATCACGCCGTGATGGATTAGAGGTTGACTTAGAAGGAATTGGAAAGGTTGCGACCCTTACTCAGTTAACTCGATTAGCTGCGGCCGTCCCTCAAAAAATAGAACGAGAAAGAATTTTTGAACCGGGAAGAAATAACCGTAAGAAAAAAGGCGTTAAAAAAGATTTTAAAAAATCCGAAACAGTTCCTCGAAAAGCTTCGAAACGAATTATTAAAGTCGATGAATCCATTATCGTCGCCGATTTTGCCCATGAAATGGGTATTAAATCTTCTGAGATTATCAAAAAATTAATGGGCTTAGGTTCTATGGTGACGGTGAATCAGGCAATTGATTTTGATACCGCAACCTTGCTTGCTCATGACTATGGCTATGAAGTGAAAAAAGTAGGCTTTGAAGAGTCTCAGGTCATTAGTCATTTAGAAGATAAAGCTGAAGATTTAAAAGAGCGTCCTGCAGTAGTGACAGTGATGGGGCATGTTGATCATGGAAAAACTTCATTGCTCGATGCCATTCGAAAAGCTCAAGTAGCAGCAGGTGAGGCCGGAGGGATTACTCAACATATTGGGGCGTATCAGGTAAAACATCCGAAGGGATTAATTACTTTCTTAGATACCCCAGGTCACGAAGCTTTTACCTCAATGCGTGCTCGCGGTGCTTCTGTAACCGATATTGTTATTCTAGTTGTCGCCGCCGATGAAGGTATTCGTCCTCAAACTATTGAGGCGATTCATCATGCGAAAGCCGCTGAAGTTCCTATTATAGTGGCGATCAATAAAATTGATAAACCCGAAGCAGATTTAGAAAAAGTGAAACGTCAGTTGGCGGAGC
>CAYWGE010000065.1:0-8750 GCA_964457215.1 uncultured Pseudomonadota bacterium | reverse complement strand
TCAAGAAGAGATCGCCAAAGAATTAGGGTTTCAAGAATCAGGCGGGGTCTTGGCCGTCGAAAAATTCATGCAAACGTATTATCATCATGCGGCGAATATTCGGCGAATTTCATCGCTTGCAATTGTTGCCTTAATTGAGCCTCCCGAAAAACGGCTCAAAGGGATTCAGAAAAAAATTAGCAAACATTTAAATGAGGATTTTGCCTGAGTCGAAGGAAAAATTTTTGCAAAACACGCTGATTGTTTTCAAAAAGATCCTCTTAATTTGGTTCGCATTTTTCGAATTGCTCAACAAGAAGGCGCTGATCTCGAAGAAGAAACCTGCCGCTTGATTTCAGCCAATCTCTCGCTAGTCGACGAAAATTATATTCAAAAACCCGAAGTAGGTTCTTTGTTGCGCGAGTTGTTTGGAGAGTTTTTGAATTTAGGCCGTACCTTGCATCAAATGCATGAGTTACGGCTCTTAGATCGTCTTATTCCGGAGTTTGGAGAAGTCCTCTACCGTGTTCAACACGATGCTTATCATATCTATACGGTCGATACCCACTCGATTGTGGCGATGGAAGAGCTAACGAAACTGAAGAACGGAACTTACGATCAACAGTTCCCCCTCTTCAAAGAAGTTTTAGGAAAAACCTCTCGCCACGATTTATTAGGTTGGGGAGTTTTCTTTCATGATGTGGGAAAAGGTCGAGGAAAAAATCATTCGATCGTGGGAGCGGAGATGGCAGCACGTGCGGCAGAGCGCTTAGGATATTCGGACAAAGATCGAGGCGTTATCGAATTTTTAGTCAAAAGTCATTTGCTCATGCCTCATCTCGCCCAGCGCCGTGATTTAGATGATGTTAATTTAATCATTCAGTTCGCAAAATCGATGCAAGATCTCGAAACCTTAAATATGCTATTTTTGCTGACCTGGGCCGATATCCGCGCGGTAGGTCCCGATGTTTGGACACCTTGGAAAGGTACTCTTTTGTCGGAGTTGTATAATCGGACGAAACGGGTTTTAGAAGAGGGGACTTACACTCGAGAACGCGCAGATCGTTTAGCAATCGAAGTGCGAGAAAAAGTGCTTTCGTTGCTTCAAGGAAAAGTTGATCTTACAGTGGCTCGTCAATTTTTAGAAGCCATGCCCATCAAGTATTTTTTATCTTATTCTTCCGAAGAAATTGTGAGTCATACCGAATGGATCGCAAGCGCTGGCTTAGATCAATTAATGGTTCATATTAGTACGTTTGAAAAAGAAAATTTAAATGAAATCACCCTGCATGTTTTAGGTACTCCTGCACTCCTTGCAAAAATCACCGGAGTTTTAGCCGCTAATGATCTCAATATTCTAGAAGTCAAACAGCAAGTTTCAAAAAATGGTTGGGTGCTTCAGAGTTTGCGTTTTACAGATTCTCAAGGACGGTGTGTGAACGAAGAGAGACGCTTTGATTTAATTAAAAAAGATCTTTTTGAAGTACTCGAAGGAAAGGTGAAAGTTGCCCATTTAATCAGTAGTCGTAAAAAACCTCAATGGTTTGCGAAAAAAGTGACGCGTACCTTGCCGAGTCGAGTGGATGTGGATAACGATGTTTCTGCTTATTATACGGTATTAGATATCTATACTTATGATCGTATTGGTTTACTTTATGAAATCTTTACTGCACTTTCAAATCTCGGGCTTTATGTCGATGTGTCAAAGATCTCGACAAAAGTTGATCAAGTCGCCGACGTTTTTTATGTAAAAGATATCTTTGGGCAAAAAATTACGCAAAGTGACAAATTGAAACGCATTCAAGCCGAGCTCTTACGTGTAGTCGAAGGAGAAGCTTAATTATGAAGCATCCAGAACTTTGGGCCGTGTTGGTGTTGGTATTGATAGCCATAGGAGGCTTGATAGTAATGTATTTAAGAGACTCTCGGTATTTACATAAAAAAACAAAAGAGGCTCTTTCGGATTCACTTCGGGAAGAAATTGAATATGAAGTAGAAGAGACAAAGCGTAAGCATGAAAAGTTTGAAGCAACCTTAAAACATTTTGAAAAGTAAGAAGCCTTGTGTTTTTTCGCTTTATAAACGATTTAAACGTTGAAACAATTTTTAACCCTTGCTAAGGGCCTAATATGACCGAGGCCGGGGACCCACAAGGTGGGTGGCCGACCGAATGGTTGGAAATGAGAATTGAAAACCATGTCCCCTCGCATTAAAATTTGTAAAGAAGACGGCTGTGTGAGTGCTCAAACAGCTTCGGGTTTTTGTCGTTTGCATTATTTAAAAAATTGGAAACAGATTCGCGCAGAAAAAGAAGAAAAAGCGAAAAAAGTTCTCGAACGCTATGTTGAAAATATTGCAAAAACGACCGAACATAAATCTTCTAAACGCTCCGAAGTAGTCTCTGATTTTGATGGGGGAGCCGAAGAGTCGAGTTATAGCCGCGATGAATTCGATAATGTGCTTGAAAACTTAGGCTACCGCGAAGATCTCGATCGCCTGATCGACGGAATTAAAATAGACAAAGACTTCTAAAAACTCCGCAACTTTTTATTTATCTTACCGATAGAAGCTTTATTCAAATTCATACTTTTAAGAGGTTAAAATGGGTGATGTTACATTTACACTTCCTCGCGAATTTGCCGCCGGCAGAAGAGATCCCGCCCCTGTGGTTCGGATTCGAGATTCAGGGCCTGGTGCCACCGCCGATGGAGTTTATACTCCTTTTGATTCCAATAATGCGGCGAATACGGACCGAATTGAAATTAATGAAGTGGCTTATGATGCCACCAATGAAGCCCATCAAGATGCGCTCCGCTATTTGCATTATGTCTTGATTAATCCTCCTCCCACGCCTTTTAGTTTGGAAATCTTTAATCGGAGCATCGCTAACAAAAACTTAGAACGCATGAGTAATGTTTTTGCTAATTTCGAAAGAGTAAGACTGGCTTTTGCCGCAAGGCATTGTGAAGAAGGCACGCGTTTATATAATGATAACAATACTTATATAGCGACGGGAAATGTCGCGGGCTTTGTCCAGCCCAGCTATTTTTTAAGTCTTCAAGAATTTGTATGCTCGGGTCTTACTGGCCCTTGTGAGAGTGCTCTTGCAAATATTGAGTACTGCACAGATCCCAACCCTTGGGCCCATGCTCCCAGAGTGGCATCTTCGAGACGATCGTCCCCCTCTGTTGCGACTCCTGCGCCAGCTCTTATCGCTACGGTTACTGCTGCTTCCCCCTCTCGAGCTGTTGCCACACCTCCCAGCCCTATCCACCGTCAGCCTAGCCATGGAATTCCACGATGGAGGGCTGTCACCACTCCTTTTGGTAATCTTACCCCCTCCGATGGCGGCGGGTTTGGAGGGTATGGAGCAGGCACTCTACCCGTTTATGGGAGAGGCCGTAGAAGGATGCCCGTTAGACCCCCTTCACTCATTCGTCTTACGGCGCCTCGTCCTGGGCGATATTAATTCATCCGACTTGTCAGGCGCCTTTAAATCTCTTATGTAACCTTTATGGCCCATAAAAAACTCTACATCGAAACCCATGGTTGTCAGATGAATGTGGATGATTCCACGCGCATGGAACATTTGCTCAAGCCTTTAGGGTATGGATTTACGCCTTTTGCGAATGAAGCCGATTTGATTTTAATCAATACCTGCAGCATTCGTGAGAAAGCTTCGCACAAGGCCCATTCGGCCATTGGAAAATATTACCCGGTGAAAGAAGAAAATCCTCGCGCTCTTTTAGGTCTCACGGGTTGCCAAGCTCAAGTGGAAGGTAAAGAACTGCTCAAACGCTTTCATTATTTGGATTTTGTGTTGGGTCCTGATCAAGTGGGTTCTCTTCCGGATTTGATACGTAATTTAGAAGCAGGTCAGAGTAAGCGGCTCAATCAAACTGCTCGTATCAAGCCCGCCGATTTTCAGTTTGTTGATTTATTACCCCAACAAGAAGAATCGCTCACCACCGCGTTTGTCACCATTATGAAAGGCTGTGATAATTTTTGCTCGTTTTGCATCGTGCCTTTTGTGCGCGGGCGAGAGGTCTCGCGGCCAAGCGCGGAAATTATCCACGAAATTCAGCGGCTCACACAACACGGTGTGAAAGAAGTAACTCTACTCGGGCAAAATGTGAATTCGTATGGCACGAAAGGAAATGAAATCTCATTTGCTAAACTTCTTTATAAGATCGCGGAGGAGACTTGTATTCAGCGCATCCGCTTCACCACTTCTCACCCAAAAGATGTGAAAGAAGATTTGGTTCTCGCATTTTCTGAGATTCCCGTTCTCGCAAAACATATTCATTTGCCCGTGCAGTCGGGTTCTAATACGATTCTACAAAAAATGTATCGTACTTATACGCGCGAAGAATATTTGCGCATTGTCGATCGACTGCGGGAGGCTTGCCCTGAAATCGAAATTTCTACCGATATTATTGTGGGCTTTCCGGGTGAAAGTGATAAAGATTTTGAGCAGACTTTAAACTTAGTCGATGAAGTAGGCTTTGATGCTTCTTTTTCTTTTTATTATTCCCCACGGCCCTACACAACCGCTGGGCGTTATTTTGAAGATGATGTTCCGTTAGAAGTAAAAGCCAAACGTTTAGAGCTTTTGCAAGAAAAGCAAAAAGAATTAAGTTTAAAAAGGCATCAAGAATGCTTAAATAAAACCTATGAAGTCTTGGTAGAAGGGCCATCCAGAATAGGCAATTCTTATCAAGGCAGAAATACCCATAACCAAATCGTTCATTTTACAGCTGAAAATGATGCTTGGATTGGGGAGCTAGTTCGAGTTAAAATCAATAAAGTAGGTCCAAACGCTTTAAGAGGAGAGATTCAAACCTAATATATGAGCTCAGAGCCTAAAGAATTAATTCTAATGAAGGTGACTGGATTAACCATCGATCCTTTCACCAATATGCCCATCATCATTCTTAAAGATCTTGAGGAACGCACCGCATTGCCTATCTGGATTGGCCTAATTGAAGCCTCTTCAATTGCGACTGAACTGGAAAAAATTCAGTTAGCCCGCCCGATGACGCATGATCTTTTAAAAAGTATCCTCGAGCAATTAAAAGTTGTTGTTGAAAAAGTTGAGATTACGGATTTAGCCGACAATACCTTTTATGCGAATGTTTATTTAAAGGGAGAAGCCAAAAGTTTTGTCATGGACTCTCGTCCTTCCGATGCCATTGCATTGGCCTTAAGAGCGAACGCACCTATTTATGTTGATCCTCGAGTCATGGAAAAATCCAGGCGCATTGATCTTTCGAAAGCGGGAGACGAAGAAGGTACTAAAAAACAAAAATGGGCCGAAATTTTAGAAAATCTTTCTCCCGAAGATTTTGGTAAATATAAGATGTAATAACCCCACCTGCACCTCCCCTTGAGATCAAGGAGGGGTTTGATTAATTTATGAAATCTTTTTTCATTCGGTGGTTGCCCGTTGTTTTATATTGTTCCCTGATTTTTTATCTCTCTTCTCGCCCCGGTGTGGGGACTTCCCACGACAAAACAGCCCATTTTCTCGCCTATGGTATCATGGGATTTCTCTTTGCGAGAGCCTTTCGAATTCATCTCTATAAAATGCGTTGGGTTTTATTCTTCGCTGTTTTAAGTGCGGCTCTTTATGGTGCGAGTGATGAAATCCATCAATATTTTGTGCCAGGTAGAAATTGTGATATTTACGATTGGATCGCAGATCTTACAGGTGCTTTTTTAGGAGCTTTTCTTTATGTACTCCCTCATCGATTACCAAGGTTTAAAACCACGAATTGATTCCAGTGTTTTCTTAGCATCTGGAGTAAATGTGATTGGCAATGTTGAAGTGGGTACCGACTCAAGCGTGTGGTTTAATTCGGTGATTCGAGGAGATGTGAACTGGATTAAGATTGGAGAGCGCACTAACATTCAAGATCTTTCGATGGTTCACGTCGATTCAGCAGGATGGCCCACCCAAATAGGTAGCGATGTTACGGTTGGGCATCGTGTGATTTTACATGGGTGCACGGTGGGTGATCGGGTATTAATCGGTATGGGAGCGGTTGTGATGAACGGAGTGCAAATTGGGGAAGACTCTATTATTGGAGCAGGAAGTTTGATTACCGAAAATACGATTATCCCTCCCCGGAGCTTAGCTTTAGGGAGTCCTTGTAGGGTCAAACGGGAGTTAAAGGTAGAAGAAATCCAAATGATAAAGCTTTCAGCACTTCATTATTCAGACTTGGCAAAGCAATATCTTAAAAAAAATTCTCAACTTTCTTGATTTAGCCTGCAGTTTATAGAATACCTAATTCATGACCACCAAAAAACTAGAACAACTTCGCAAAGAAATTGATTCGTTAGATCAATCCTTATTAGATGTGTTATCTCGCCGTGGCAAAAAAGTAATCCAAATTGGAGAGATTAAACGCTCTCAAAGTTCTAACTTTCATGTGCCTGAGCGCGAAGCGAAGATATTAAATAAATTAAAGGCCGCTAATCAAGGCCCCTATAGCTCGGCTGCTATCGAGACTATTTTTCGCGAAATTCTTTCGGCTTCTCTAGCTTTGGAAGAACCTGTAAAGGTGGCATATTTAGGTCCTGAAGCGACTTTTACGCATTTGGCGGCGGTAAAACGTTTCGGTTTATCTGCCCAGTTTTACCCTCAAGGAAGCCTTCAGCAAGTTTTTCAAGAAGTGCATCTCGAGCGTACCAATTACGGAGTGGTTCCCATTGAGAATTCTACAGAAGGCGTAGTGAACTATACGCTCGATCTTTTCATCGAACATCCTTTAAAAATTTGCGGAGAAGTAAAGCTTCCGGTCACCCATAATCTACTTTCTAAAGAGACTTCGCTTAAAAACATTCGAAAAGTCTATTCGCATCCTCATGCACTAGGGCAGTGTCGCTCTTGGCTCGATGCGCATTTGCCTGGCATTGCTACGGCAGAGGCAGCCAGCACAGCGAAGGCAGCTGAAATTGCAGCGCATGAAAAAGGAGTGGCGGCAATCGCATCTGAATATGCGGCTTCTCTTTACGGTTTAGAAATTTTAGAAAAACATATTGAAGATCATCCTAATAATTTTACGCGTTTTGTGGTGATTGGTCAGACAGAATGTGGACCTACCGGGCATGATAAAACGACCGTGATGTTTTCAACCAAAGACGAAGTAGGAGTTTTGCAAAAACTTTTGGCGCCGATTGCTAAAGAAAAAATCAATCTCACAAAAATTGAATCCAGGCCTTTAAAGGGTAGGGCTTGGGAATACATCTTTTTTGTGGATATGGATGGACACCAACAAGAACTGCGTGTGAAGCGCGCTCTAAAAGCCATGGAAAAACGGTGTTCTTTTTTGAGAGTCTTAGGTTCTTATCCTTCTGCTACATGAAAAAAAATTTTCCAAATGTTTTAATCGTGGGCCTCGGATTGATTGGGGGCTCGATTGCTCTGGAGCTCAAAAGAAAAAAACTCGCTCAAAAAGTGATCGGGATTTCACGTTCTTTTGAAAACCGTCGGGAGGCTTTGCGCCTTAAAGCGGTCGACGAAGCTCATAGTGAAGTTGGATCCTTTGTAAATCAAGCGGATCTCGTCATTATTGCCACTCCCGTTGGACAGATTGTATCGTTGGTCAAAAAAATAAATCCTTATTTGAAAAAAGGCGCTTTGATCACCGATGTGGGTAGTACGAAAACCCAGATTGTTCAAGCCTTGGGTGGGCAACCCGGATTCATTGGAGGTCATCCCATTGCGGGTACCGAACATTCCGGTATGAAGGCTGCTGTGTTGAATTTATTCCAGGGTAAAAAGTGGATTTTAACGCCTTCTTCGAAAACACCGATTTCTTTATTAAACTCTCTAAAAAAATGGGTGAAGCAACTGGGCGCTGTTCCCGTGATTTTAACTCCGCAAGCGCATGATTCTCTTTACGCCGCGCTCTCTCATTTACCGAATGTCGTTTCCTACGCTCTGGCAAATTCCCTACTTTCTTTTAAGCAGTTTCCTGTTTCAAAGTGGGGGGGAAGCAGTGTGCGAGACATGACACGTTTGGCAGAAAGTCCCCCCGAAATGTGGCGAGATATTTGTTTAAGTAATGCACCAGCTTTGTTGAAAATACTTCGAGTTTTTCAAAAAGAACTTCAAGTTTTTGAAAAAAATCTTCGTTCTGAAGATCCTAAAAAGAATTTAGACTGGTTTGCGCGTGCCAGAAAGTTTCGAGAAAAGTTATGAAGAAAGTTTTAGTTTTTCCCGCCCATCAAGGAATTACTTCTACTCTTGAGATTCCCGGCGACAAATCAATTTCTCATCGGGCAGTTTTGTTTGCAGCCTTGTCAGAAGGCGTATCTCACATTCATCACTTACTTGAAGCGGAAGATGTGCTTTGTACTATTGAGTGTTTACGCGCCTTGGGAGTGAAAATCGAAAAAGAAGAAACGTTTTGGAAAGTAGAAGGAGTTGGGTTACACGGTTTAAAACCTCCTCAAAAAACACTGTGGTGTGGAAACTCGGGTACGGCCATGCGGCTGCTTTTAGGAGTCTTGGCCGCTCAAGATTTTGAATCGACTCTCACGGGAGATGCTTCATTAAATCGACGCCCCATGAAACGGGTGACAGATCCGCTCAGTCAAATGGGAGCCCATTTTTCTTTTACAGGAGAGGGCACTGAAAAAAGATTGCTCCATGTAAAAGGTGGAAGCTTGCGAGGGATTCATTATACAAGTCCTGTTGCCTCTGCACAGGTAAAATCTGCTATCTTGCTGGCCTCTCTGTGGGCAGAAGGTGAGACCATCTT
>CAYWGE010000064.1:0-8754 GCA_964457215.1 uncultured Pseudomonadota bacterium | reverse complement strand
TTTTCTTTAATTTAGGAAATTCTTCTTTATGGGATTTCTCCCCTACCCTTTACTTTGGATTGCAAACATTTGATTTAAATTTCCATTTTGAAAATATTTGTCGAGGAGTTTTAGATAGCCGGGATGTAGTTTACTTCTTAAGTTTTATTTCTTTTTTTCTTTATCTAAATTTTCTAAATGTAAAGCGCGTTCAATATCACAAAATCTACTGGGGCATTTTCACTTCTCTTTTGATAATCAACCTAGTTTTATTCAACGTTTTAGCTTTACAGTATTTTAAATGCTTTGATCTCACCCAAACAAAAGCTTATTCCCTTTCACAAACCAGCCAAGAAATTTTAAAAAATCTACAAAACCCCTTAACCATTTCTCTAGATTTACCTAAAAATCCCTCTCCGACAGCTTCACTACTTCATCAACAAGTAAACTCCCTTCTTCGAGAGTATCAGTCTTACTCTGTTTTTCCTATTTTCATTAAAGAAAATGAAGCCGAACAATTTAATGTAACTCTCTTCTATGAAGACAAAGTGCAAACACTAAGCCCCATCACTCAGATTCAAGACTTTGAATATCAATTAAGTAGCCATCTTGTAAGATTAAAGGATTCAAGCGCGAAAAAAGTGGGAATATTTTTGGAAAATCCTCGAGAAAATATTTTTCAGTTCACTTTTTTACTTCAGGCCCTAGGAAACCATTATGATTTAGAAATTATTAACCCTCAAGAAGAAGAGAATATCCAAGATTTACCTCTGAATGCACTCCTTGTACTGGGTCCCGCTCCTTCGTCAGAAGGGCTTCTCTATCAACTCGACCAAGCATTACTGCGCCAGATTCCCCTCCTCATTTTTTCGGATCTTTCCGATACAAGCAATTCGAAAACCTATACTCTTTCGGAACTCCTTCATTTTTATAAACTCAAAATCAAGCCAAGCCTTCCTTCTCCACAGTTTCCCTTACCCTTAGAAACCTTGGCGAGCGTTCAAGTAGGCCCCGCTGAAAGTTTTTTTAAAGATAAGAAAGTCCCTTATACAAAAACCAAAAAGCTAGAGGAGCGAAGTCTTAGTAAGCAGGACTCTTTGACGGAAAGTCCTGAAACTAAACTGCTCGTGGTGAATTCTTCTCTAGCCCTAGAAAATGACTGGTTAAAACAATCCCCTCAAAATCTTTCCTATGTGTTAAATCGCCTGGATTCTTTTACAAATAATTCCCAAATTTTGGCATTGCGTAAAAAAACACAGACAAACCATTTTTTTAGAGTATTAAACGAAAAAGAAAAAACATTTTTAAAATATTTTAGTCTCACTATGCCTGGTATTTTATTACTGAGTATTGAGATTCTTTTTCGACTCTTACAACGTCGGCACTTAAATAAAATTCAGAATGCTTATTCTGCGCTCTAAAAGGTGTGTGAATATTAACTTATGAAATCAGGCCCCCTTCATATTTTAATTGCAATTTTTTTGGTACTCTTAGGCGTTCTATTAACCAGTTATTCCTTAAAAAATCGCAGCGCCGAAAATCTTCTTTCTCCTCTTCAAGTAGGGCAAATTCGCGAAATACGCATTGAACATCTCTTAGATGGCATTTCTCTCTTCGAAGAAAATGGGGAATGGAAGGTAAAAAAAGTAATCAGTAGTTTGAAAAAAAAATTGGATGAATCTGAAGGTAAGGTAAGTGTTGAAGACTCCTCTTCCTACGCTGCTCAAGAAGCTCAAGTCCTAGAGCTTCTTCAACAATTGCATCAAGTAAACTTACGCGAGATTGCTTCTCTTCGCCCAGACCAATCGGCCCAGTTTCAGGTAAATGAAGCTCTAGGAATAAAAGTCCAGCTCTTCTCTTCTGAAAAAACCATTAGCTTTATTGTAGGAAAAACACTCCCTTTACAAAATTTTGTGAGCAAATTAGGTGAAACACCAAACTCAACTATTTATCGAATCCCTGATAACTTACGTCCTCTCTTGCTCAGGTCGATAGAGGATTGGAAAAAAAGTGAGGCCCTCTCCTCCAACACAAAGTAATATGCCTCGATAAGAAAGGACTTATGAAAACCCTAGCCTTGATTGCTCACGATGGAAAAAAAGCCGAAATGGTGGCTTTTGTAAAAGATAATCTAAAACTCATCAAAAAATTCAAGTTGATTGCCACCGGAACGACCGGAAAATATGTTGAAGAAGCTGGGTTAAAAGTGCAGAAAATGGAAAGTGGTCCTAAGGGAGGTGATGCCCAGATCGCCGCAGAAATTGTAAATGACCGAGTCGATGGCGTGATTTTCCTCCGAGATCCTTTAGGTATTCATCCTCATGAACCAGACATCTTCATGCTCCTTCGATTAGCCGATGTGCATAATATCCCCTTGGCTACAAACTTAGCTTCTGCACAAATTTTGATTCAAGGGTTATAAGCTTATAATTTCATGAAATCACAGTAGATTTTCTACTAGTGGTTCTTCTGTAGTTCAGAGAAATTAATCCACTTTTAAAACTTCATAAAAAACACGCAACTCTTTTGCAGATTCATCGAGAACAGCGGCAATCTTAAAAGGAGTTGTATGACTATTTCCAACCGTTCTCTCACTTTAGCGAGCCGGCTGTTGGCTCATGAACTTACCGTAGATTTTTCGGATGTTCCTGGTCTTCTACAAAGGCAAGATAACAACACCGAAAATTTAACTGCCTTGCGCGAAATCGCCGATCAAGTTCCAGACGGCTATTTAAGTCGCGCTGATTTGTGGGCCTATTTGAGCCGGCCCGAAATCACGGCCGAACAACGTCGCATAGTCCAATCCTTCTTTTCTTACAGGGGGAATGCTCGGCTTCAAGAAGAAGTTCAAACCGAATTTCGTCACATTGATTTAACCGATACTCCTGAAACGGCACATGGGCAGGTAGCTTATCTTTCGATTACTCCACACAATTATGACGCCTCACTCGCACCAGTTATTTTTGTGGATGGACTCCACCACTCCTCCCGCGTCTATTTTGAAATGGCTAGACAACTTGCCGTGCGCACGCACCGTAAAATATTTGTCGTTGATCTTCCCAGCATGGGAGGAAGTGTAACGCCTGGCAACACTTCTGTAGATGAAAGAAATTTAAATCAAGCGGTAAGCGCTGTGCTTCATCAAGAAATCCCTGAAAATGGCCAGGTAGTTTTAATGGGACACAGTTTAGGAACTGTACCATTAAGAGATTTATTTTTAAACCCCCGCCGTCTGCAAAGCCCTGTTACTATTGATCGCCTGGTGTTGATTGCGGCCGTTCCCTCTTTAGCCGATCGTCATTTAGGTTATGAAGTTTCTCCTCTTTTTGTGTTGGCGTATGCGGGGGCTACTGTACTTCAAAATGCTGAAGTCTCTGCTTTAAGTCCCTCACTATTTTTTAATGGGCATTCGGATGCCGCTTGGCTGACTCAAGTGACCCATCGAGAATATTTTCACAATCATCTTCTAGATACCGCACGAATTTTCTTACGCACTTATTCATTCCCGTCTTTAGCAGAACTTGCTCAAGATTCGCGAGTCAGTGTGGTCTTTGCTGAGAACGATCATTTAATGGTTTTGCAAAATCCTGAAACCTGGCAAGGCCGAGGAGTTTATTTTTTACCCCATGCCCCTCATTCTTCTATTGCAGGCAGAAACCCCAATCCCGAAGAAATCGACATACTGGCCGCCGCAATCGAAAGAAGAAGTTTTTCCAGTGAAATGCCCGTAAGCACCAGTCGTATTCAAAGCGCTCCACGTCGAGATATCCGCCTCCGAATTTTTGGTCAACATCCGGCAAGCGCAGGTGTCGGTGCTCAAGTGGGAACCCAGCTGACTCTATTTCAGACCCCCGCAGTCGGCATGACTCTCATGACAGGGGTTAACCTGGATCTTCTTCTTTCTTCAGACTCCATGGTCAGAGGAGAAACCTATATGGGTTTAGAATTACAGACTGAACGACACCTTCCTATTTTCATCAATGGTCGATTGATTGTAGGCATGGCCAGCTCTCCGTTAGCGCCTTATACCGCCTGGGAAACCTCTGTTCGCGTGTGTTTAGAAGGGATTTGTCCGGAAGCATTTATTCGCCGAAATATAAGTTCCCCCGCTAATTCTTCGGAAACAAATGTCGGCGCAGGCTTAAGTCTCAATTTTTAATTTACGCATTCGTCACTTCTTCTTCACAAAAGCCCAGTATCCTTTTAAAAATGAAAGGATAATTTATGAATAAAACAGTTTTTGTGATTGAAGACGACGAAGATTTACTTCAGATCTTAAAATATAATCTTGAGAAAGAAGGCTACTCTCTGCATACGGCCCGCGACGGACTTACCGCGCTCTGGGAAATTGGAAAAAAAGAACGGCCCGATTGCATCTTACTCGATCTGATGATGCCCTCTCCAAATGGGTTTGAAGTGTGTGATTATCTCAAGTCTTCCGAAGATTATCGCGAAATCCCCTTAGTGATCATTTCAGCTAAAAATGCCGGCGAAGATATCGAAAGGGCCTTAGAGTTGGGTGCAGATGCTTATCTCCCTAAACCTTTTTCTTTAGATAACCTTCTTCAAATCGTAAAAAAATATTCTACGGGACCTCGCGGTGAAATTCGGTACGTAGATTAATTAGAGAACGGGAACATAATCGGGGCTGTCCATAGGAGGGGCAAATAACACATACGCCGCAACGGGCTCATCGGACTCATTTTTAAAAAAATGGGGTGTATTCTGAGGAATACTCGTAAGATCACCGGGCTTTAAAGAAATTTTTTGGTTTCCAAGATGTAGAACACCTCGACCTTGCAGTAAAAGAAGCGTGCCTTCGTGACTTGCATGTAAATGCAGTTTTTCGCGGTCTTTAATCCACACTAAATGAGCACTATACTGAGCGCTCTTCCCCAACAAAACCATTTCAAAACCTTCTTCATTAAAATGCGGCCCCTTTTTCAAAAGGGATTGAATATCAACGAAAGCTTCTCTCGACCCTTGGGGAAAATAGATAGAAGGGGATGAACTACAAGCAGATAAAACAAAGAAAAGTAAAACAAAGATTTTTTTCATGAAGAACCCGAAGGGGCCAGAGTATTCTGCTCAAGCTTTTCTTCTTCGTCTTCTGCTTTTAGAAAAGATAGGTATTCGTCGCGGAGTTCTTTGAAACGGGGATGCTGCCAAGAAATTTTCGTGTCGCGCTTTACATCGGCCAAATTCAGCGCAATGAAAACATCGGAAGGATCGACTTCATCATTGAGATTTTCATCGAGGACTAAGATCTCATCTTGCCAACGATTAAAACCTTTTACGTCGATAATAGGCATTATTAACCTCTACACTAATTCGTAAAACCGAGCAATAGCTTCATCAAGTTTATCAATTTGAGGACCACCGGCCTGCGCCATATCCGGACGTCCGCCCCCAGAGCCTCCCACAAGCGCAGCCAGAGGTTTGATTAAATCTCCCGCCTTATAGCGCGAGGTAAGATCCTTTGAAACCCGTACGATCAAAGTGACTTTACCTTCGAGGGTCGTGCTCACTAACGCAATGCCCGAACCTAATTTCGCCAACACTTGATCTGAAAACGCGCGGAGGGCTTGCACTTCTTCAATCTCCGCTTTTACGGCTAAAAGTTTAACTCCTTCTTTTTCACGAACTTGCTGGGTCCAATCGCTCGCTTCTGTCCCGCTCAAGATTTTTTTACGGAGGGTCGAGATCTCTTTTTCCATTTTCTTTAATTGTTCGGTTATCTTGGCTACTTTCTCAGGCAAATCGTTGACGCCTACCTTTAATTGCAAAGCCAAACTTTTAAGTTCGCGCTCTACCTTACGAGAATGTAGTTCGGCATCGGCACCTGTAATCGCCTCTATACGGCGCACTCCCGCGGCAACCGAGCTTTCTTCGATGATCTTAAAAAATCCAATCTCGCCAGTGCGATCGACGTGGGTTCCTCCACAAAGCTCTGTGGAGAAATCACCAATTTCTAAAACGCGGACTTCATCGCCATATTTTTCTCCAAAAAGCGCCATCGCGCCTTTTTTCAACGCTTCTTCATAATTCATCTCTAACTTCGCGACCGAAATATCTTCTCGGATTTTGTGATTCACCAGACTTTCGATCTCTTCAAGTTGTTCATCGCTTAAGGGTTCAAAATGACTAAAATCAAACCTTAGCCGATGAGGCGCTACCAAAGAGCCCGCCTGCCTCACATGATCTCCCAGAATTTGCCGAAGAGCGGCATGGAGCAAGTGGGTTGCCGTATGATTTAAACGAGTGGATTGGCGATATTTTGGATCAACTAAAAGGTGTACGGTTTGACCAAGCTCAGCCTGTCCTTGCAATATTTTTCCATGATGCACAATGAGCTGCGGAGTAGGTTTTTGAGTATCTTGAACTTCCATTCTAAAATCTTTCGAGCTGATCACCCCGCGATCTCCTACTTGGCCCCCCGATTCTCCGTAAAAAGGCGTGCTCTCCGTGATTAGATAAACTTCATCTCCCTTTTTCACGTCGTCGACAGATTCTCCATTTCGAATCAGGGCTAAAATTTTAGAATCGGTTTCTAAAGTTTGATATCCTAGACATTGAGTAACGGGTAAATGCTGCGCAAGCTCTTGGTAAACTTGTCCTACTCGTTCTTGACCAGAGCCTTTCCAGGCCCGACGCGCCGATTCTTTTTGAGCCAGCATGCATTGCTCAAAGCCTTCCATATCAACGGTAAAATTTTCTTCATCTGCAATATTTTGAATCAGATCGACCGGAAATCCAAATGTGTCATACAACTTAAAAACGACTTCTCCCTCAAAACATCGGGTTTTTTGTTTTTTCTGTTTAGCAATTTCGGTTTGAATAATTTCCAAACCTTTTTCTAAGGTGGCCAAAAAACGCTCTTCTTCGGCCTTGATTACGGATTGAATGAAACTTTGATGTTTTAAAAGTTCCGGATACGCGCCCTGCATTTCTTCAATCACAGTATCGGCCAACTGATAAAAAAATGCTTCGCGCATCCCGAGCATTCGGCCATGGCGAATCGCCCGTCTTAAAATTCGGCGCAGCACATAACCGCGCCCTTCGTTTGAGGGCTGTACGCCATCTCCAATGAGAAAAGTCGCGGCACGGATATGATCGGCCAAAACGCGGATGGACATATTGATTTTTTCGTCCGATCCATATTTCTGATGAACTTTTTTCTCGATCGCGCGAATAAGTGGCGTAAAAAGATCGCTCTCATAATTTGAGTGAACCCCTTGCACCACACACGCCAAACGCTCCAGCCCCATTCCGGTATCCACGCTCGGTTTGGGCAGTTTAGTCATCTCGCCATTGGCCGAGCGATTGTATTGCATGAAGACGAGATTCCAGATTTCCATGAAGCGGTCGCAAGAGCATCCCACCGCACATTCGGGCTTGCCACAGCCATGCGTCTCGCCATGATCGTAGTGGATCTCCGTGCAAGGGCCACAGGGGCCTTCTTCGCCCATACTCCAAAAATTATCTTTTTCTCCTAAGCGCACAATCCGCTCCGGCGAAATCCCAATTTCTTTTTCCCAAATCTGAGCCGCTTCTTCATCATCTTGAAAAACACTAATCCACAAGCGTTTCGGATCGATTTTCACTTCTTGAGTCAAGAAATCCCAAGCAAATTGAATCGCCTCTTTTTTGAAATAATCTCCAAAAGAAAAATTACCCAACATTTCAAAAAAAGTATGGTGGCGATGCGTACGGCCGACGTTTTCGAGATCGTTGTGTTTACCCGAAACGCGCATGCATTTTTGAGAGGTGGTTGCGCGTGTGTACGGCGCTTTTTCCAAGCCTAAAAAAAGGTTTTTGAATTGCACCATCCCCGCATTTGTAAAAAAGAGGGTTGGGTCGTTTGAGGGAATGAGCGACGAACTTCGCACACGGCTATGTTTCTTCGACTCAAAATATTTTAGAAATTTTTCCCGAATTTCGCTGGATGTAATTTTACTGGATGTCATGAAGCTTTCTTTTTCTCTTTGGCCTCAGCTTTTTCTTCTTGCTTGATGCCGTAATTTTCTAAAACTTTTCGTTCCACTACTTCCATCACCGAAGGATTGTCTTTTAAGTATTGCTTCGCATTTTCACGACCTTGGCCAATTCTTTCGTTTTGGAAGGTGAACCAAGAACCACTTTTATCGATGATGCCGGAGTTGGCGGCTAAATCGAGGAGATCCCCCTCTTTCGAAACACCTTCTCCATAAATAATATCAAACTCCACTTCTTTAAAAGGAGGGGCCATCTTATTTTTTACAATTTTCACACGGGTGCGGTTTCCAACGACTTGATCACCTACTTTAATTGCGCCAATTCGACGGATATCCAAACGAATGGAGGCATAAAACTTTAAAGCATTTCCACCGGTGGTGGTTTCAGGGTTCCCAAACATCACACCGATTTTCATACGGATTTGATTGATGAAAATAAGAAGGGTTTTACTTTTAGAGACTAGCGCGGTCAGCTTTCTCAAGGCCTGACTCATTAAGCGGGCCTGGGCCCCCATCTGCGCATCACCCATTTCTCCTTCGAGCTCTGCTTTGGGAACTAATGCAGCCACCGAATCGATGACAATGACATCAATCGCATTGGAGCGAACTAAAGATTCCGCAATTTCTAAGGCTTGCTCACCAGTATCGGGTTGAGAAACAAGTAAATCTTCGACTTTAACCCCTAATCTTTTTGCATACTGCACATCTAAGGCATGCTCCGCATCGATAAAGGCCACAATTCCGCCCTTTTTCTGTGCTTCTGCAATGGCATGTAAAGTAA